>CANQSM010000009.1 GCA_947626525.1 uncultured Phocaeicola sp.
TTTTCTGGCATTTATAGGAGTCTCGCAAGATTCTGCAGCCGTCATCTGCAGCCTTTAACTGAATATCCCTACTTAAACTTTTCAACAGATTTTGGTTACCCACCGATTTCAATTCCTCTTTAGAAAAGGTTGTGGCCGAACCCGTGAAACTGGCAGCACGGTAATTGAACAAACCGGTTACAACCACTTCTTTCAAGGCTTGGGAATCATCCTGCATCGTCACAATCAGAGGCTTACCTTTAAAAGGAAGCGTCACTTTCGTCATGCCGACAAAGGTAAAGTTGACTTCAGTCACTTGCTTACCTTCGGGAATGGCAATATCAAAGCGACCGTCAAAGTCCGTCACACCACCGACCCCGGATAAATCAGACTGTACATTGACACCAGGAAGCGGCTCACCTGTCGTGTCTGTCACCCTACCGGTAAGACGATTGCTTGTTCTTCTAGAAACCTCCATTGTAACCGCTTTCTTCACAAGGGAAACCGTAATGTATTTACCCTTAATCTTGAATGTCAACGGATAAGAGGCCAATATAGCTTTCATAGCCTCTTCAACGGACACGGACTTCAGGTTGACTGTTACCTTAAAGTCACATACCTCATTATAGGTGAACAACACTTTAAAGTCAGAGACCTGCTCCACTTTCTTCAAGACATCCGGCATAGCTTCATTCCGGCATGCCAGCGTAATCTCTGTTTTACCCCCCCCCACAGCTTGTGCGCGACTGTGCATGACACTCGTAAACAAGGCCAACAGGAGCAGTAAGCATTGGAAGATTTTTCTCTTTTCTCTTACTAAACTATTCTTCATAATTTTAATAGACTAAAAACAAATCTATTAATACTACGAAAGAACTATAACTTTAGTCCCGAAAAATCTTATTTTTTTCGTCTCACTGTTAATTTATTCTCTTTTTTAGAGGCAGAAAGATATTCAAAGGCATTCAGATTCCCCATCACGCTATCGATATCTTCACTACGGTCGGCCACAAAATGTAACTTTTGATTTATCAGCAGAGAGTCTTGCTCCATTTCTATCGTAATATTATACCAACGTCCTAAATCTCTTAAAATATCAGACAGGTACATATCATCGAAATAAAAATATCCCTCTCGCCATTGAGTGTAATAACTGGTATCCACTTTCTTCACCTGAAAATCATCTTCCGCATAAGCAATATCCTCGCCCGGCACCAACATGATTTCCTTCCCAATCAACGGCATCTGTACTTTCACCGACCCGTCGACCAAGGTGACATGTGCCTCCGAGTTCTTGTATGTTTTCATATTGAACTCCGTGCCCAAAACCTGAATCACCAGCTTCTCCGTTTCGATGACGAACGGCATCTTCTCGTTGTGGGCTACCTTAAAATAAGCTTCCCCTTCTAACCTGACCACCCGATTTGTCCCAACAAACCGAGTAGGAAATATCAAACGGCTGTCGGCATTTAGCCAAACTTCAGTTCCGTCATGCAGAATGATTTTATAAACCTGACCGCATGGAATCGATACGACACTTGTACGTACTTTATCAACCACATGTCCTGTATAGTCCGCCCCTTTGGAAGAATACACAACGCCTTTCTTCACAACTTCCTTCCCATCTCGCACAATCACCATTGTATTCCCCAAACCGGTATTTTCCTGTTGTTCTTCCACAGTCACGAAAAGCTCCGCATCAGTGGAGGTAAACAGCGTTAAGGAGTTTCCCTTATCAAGCACACCTGTATGAATGAACCAAACAGCTCCTATCAAGAAAGCCGCCACAGATACAGCGCCATACAGTCCAGCACGCCGAAAGACGTGCCGCTTCCACACCCGATACCGTTCCTCCGCCTCTCCTACACGATGACGGAAAACTTCCCACTCCTCTTCTGCAGAAGGCTCTTCAAAACGTTCGCGAAGAAAAGCCTGCTCGCATTCATATTGCAAAAGTTCTTCGGAAAATTCGCCATGTTGGTTATCTGTCATCTCCTCCCTCATAACTTAATTTCTTACATCTGTTTTGTATTACTACGAACTCACCCAGACTTTAGTTACTACCTTTTTTATATTTAACAGAAAAATATGAACGTATGATGTCCAGTCCTTTCATAATTTGCTTGCGCACACCGCTTTCTGACAATCCAGTCATCTCGGCTACCTCTTTGTACTTTTTCCGGTAAAGATAACATTGTTCCATCACTTGTCGCGTAGAAGGAGGCATTTCCTCAATCAGCTTCAGGATCACTTTAATGCGTTCTTCACTTTCCCGCCAATCTGATGCATTCCATTCCCGCAACATAGAAAGGTAAGAAGGGATATTGACCTCCTTCATTTCCGAGCGCCGGATATAATCGATGCAAAGGTGCCGCACGTGCGTATACATGTAGGTAAGGGCTGTATCCATCCGGAATGTGTCAATCCGTTCCCACATAAAATGAAAAGAATCGCTCACTATGTCTTTACAGATTTCCGCATCGGGAATAAAACGAAGAGCATAATAATAGAGACGCAAATAATTTTCCTTAAAGAAGCGTTCAAAATCACTCTTTAAGGCAACCATGACTTCTCTCTCTGATTCTTTGTTATGCATCGGATTTCGTTCTCTAAATAAGCACTCCTTGAACCATCCGTTTTTCCGGACTTTACCATTCAAGATAAGTAGCCGTTGCAAATATAGAAAATTTACTCGTTTTCACTGTCATCCATGCAACAAAATAAATCTTTCCGTGTAATATTCCACTAAAAAGCATACCCTCCACTAATCCAACAATGGTCCGAATCCGTATATAATAACGTGAGTTCGATGTTCAAAACATAGTCAGTTGCCCGTCCTTAACAAAACACAGGCCAATGACAGGTTTCTTTTCAAAGAAACAATAGGCAGCGATAGCGGATAATGCATTGGCTATAAAATTATTGAATGACCAATGTCCAGAGTATTCTATCTGTGCAATATTCTTCAAATCCAAAGAACCATCCCATGAAACATTTCCCAAGTTCGACAAGCCCCTCAAATGTCTTATGAATCAGAATCCGTTGGTTACGACAGACACGCAAGGAAGTCGAGTCAACGAAACTGATGCCGATACAGCTCCCCGGCAGGATTTTCTTGATGAAAATGGTCGGAGGAAACAGTACTTCCTTCTCAATTTCTACAAAACGGTTATAAGACACCAGACGTGGAAAAAGGTGTCTCAGATGTTTGCACACATACTCCTTGGTAATAATGCTTGAGACAGCGGAAACCACCGAAGTGAAACAAGATAAGAATAACAAAAATCTCAGAATCACTCATGCGGTTGGGCTTGTTGCAATACTTGGTCTTCCTGTCTACAATCATATATTTTTCCTGTTGCAATGTAAATTCCTTGCAAAAATCATCGGCTATACAATAAATCTCTGTAACTTTAGACGCTGAGAACATGGTGACAATCGTTTAAATGTTATAATTCTACACTACAAATTTAATACTTTTATCGCTATGTCCCTATTTACCATTTCATTAAACAAACATATTAATCATTTATCCATGAAGAAATTAATCTTTTATTCAATTCTTTTCTGCTGTACTCAATTGACCGGAGCACAAAAGTCCTGGAAAGCTATACCCTATGAGACGGACAGCAAAATCTTTCCCATAGAGCAACGGGTATCCGTATTCAAGGGCTGCCTGAACAGCATCTTGGAATATGCTCCCGAACTCGAAAATTTAGCCGGCATACAGACAGAGGGAAAAAGTAACCAAACACAGACCATTCAATTCAAGTTGAATCAATCGGGAACCCTTTTGATTGCCTCTCCTCAAAAAGAGTATGTAACGAAGCTGAATACAGGAAAAGGTATGCTCATTGCCACTCCTTTCCTGCAAAACGGGTTAAGAGTCACCGAGCTTCCTGCTCTCCAAATATATGGTATATCTTATAAGAAAGGTATACACGAATTATCTATTCCGACAGAATGTGCCGGCAAAATTATATTGTTAGGCGTAGCCGGTTGTCGTGTTCCCAAACAAGCCCGTAACGCCAGACTCGCCGATGCAACGGGATACCTTTCATTCTTTACCGAAGGTTATTCCGAAGGTCTTTCTCTATTTAAAGTCATAGGAGGAGAACAAGATCCAGTAGTGGACGAAGGTATGCCCGGTACAGAAGACATACACGGAGGTTTTGAAGGAGGACAATGCATCAAGCTTAACGGAATGTACCACATGTTCCCTACAGAACGGGCAGGGGACAGAATCATGGTCCTGAGTTCGACCGTATCAAAACACGTATCGGCCACTGGACGAGCCAAGATGCCATCCACTGGAAACGGGAGTCTACTCTGTATCAGTCAAGCGGAACATACGCAGTATCTCACGAAGACAACCCTGTGAACGACCGTCGAGCTGCCATTTGGTCGTATATGCCCATTTTCAACGAAAAGAAAAATCGCTGGCAAGGACATTACTTAGCTTACACCTGTGATAAAGAAGTAACTCCTAACCACTCTTTCGGTCGTATTTGGAGATGTGAATCCACTGTAGAAGGAATAGAAGGTATCGGAGGTCCTTATAAAGATTGCACCATTGTGCTTGAACCGGGGCTTGATTCTCAGCTTTGGGAAGGACGCCAAGGTGTTGCCTCCTTCTTCCCCTTCAAAACGGAAAAAGGCTGGTACGGTTTTTATAGCGGTGCCTTCCCATACACAAAAAAATCCGATTATCCTTATAACGGAGGTCGCGGCTGGTACGTAGGTTTGGCTACAGCCGATGATCTGGAAGGTCCGTGGACACGCATGGGAAAAGATGTAAATCCGATTGTTTCCATTCATCCCGAATTCGTGGAAAATCCCATTGTCTCCAAACTGACAGATGACCTCTACATTGCCATATTCGATGGAGGGCCGGCTACACACGATTTACCAAACATGATAGCATACACCCTTTCCCACGACGGGTTACACTGGAGCCAGGCACATTATATTCCATTTGATCCAACTATGAAAAAATGGTGGAATACCATGCGGACTCCACTATGCCTTATCCCAGAAGGCAATGATGTTTACACAGTCATCTATGCAGCGATTATCAATAATAAACGTTTCCATCCGATAGGTATGGTAAAACTAAAATTGGATCGTAACGCATTAGAAGAAATCAAGAAAACTCTATAACTATCACTTCCCTTTTTATTACATTATCACGCTCTCTTGTCCCTGATACAAACGGACAAGAGAGCTTTTTCCAGTCTCATCTATTTGTCAGCATAACACTTTTTTAGTAAGCGTAAAGAATACACCTATATCAATGATTAAGATACACTCCACCCCTTTACATGGCAAAATGTTACAAAGACGAAACAGGAACAAATTTTATCTAAGTAAAGAATATATAATTCTTTTGGCAAATACTAACAAAAACACTACTTTTGGACAGACCTTAACAAAGAAGATGGTATGGAAAACCTCTATAAATATTTTAAGCGTGATATTAGTTGGTTGTCTTTCAATTACCGTGTATTACTTGAAGCCGACAACAAAAGCTTGCCTATTTATGAGCGCATTAATTTCATTTCTATTTATTCCTCTAATCTTGAGGAATTTTATCGGGTACGAGTAGCTGACTACCGATCGGTAGCTTATGGCAACAAAGAAGGTGACGGCTCTCGTGAAGAGGCTTTGCAAATTATCCATGAAATCACTGCAGAAGTGAACAAACAACTGGAGGAACGCATACGGATTTACGATCAGACCATCTTACCTGAACTGAAGAAAAACAAAGTCTTTTTTTATCAAAACAAACAGGAGGTAAACCCGATACATTTTCCTTTTATCCACCAATATTTCGATGACGAGATATTTCCATACTTACAGCCAGTTCCTGTACAAAAAGGAATTATCCACACCTTTTTACGTGACAACCGTTTATACATGGCCGTACGTGCGCGAAGGTGGAAAGACTTTGACGCTCCGTTCGAATATTTCACTTTCAAGCTTCCCTACAGCAAAGTTCCTCGCTTTATTGAATTGCCCCAACAGGAAGACAACTACTATATCATCTATATGGAAGACATCATCAAAATGAATATCCATAAGGTCTTCCCGGGATATGATGTAGACGGTCGATATTGTTTTAAAATTTCCAGAGATGCCGATATATTCATAGATGATGTGATTTCTTCCAAAATCAATATGGAAAAAGAACTGAAGAAAAAGGTAAAACGGCGTAAAATGGGTGCGATATGCCGTTTTGTCTACGACAGAAAAATGCCGGATGATTTTCTTCGTTTCCTGACAGAAGCATTCCAGATTGATGCCAATGAACTTGTCCCTGGTGACAAGCATTTAAGTCTGGAAGACTTGCGTTATCTGCCTAACCCTAAAAAGGAATTGCAGATAAACGAAAAACCACAACCTATGAGACTCAATTTCCTAAATGAAAAAGAATCTATCTTTCATTATATAAGGAAAAAAGATTTGTTATTACATTACCCTTATCATTCTTTTTCTCATTTCATTCATTTCTTATACGAAGCTGTGCACGATCCGCAATGCACTGAAATCATGATCACCCAATATCGGGTAGCAGAAAATTCCGCTGTTATCAACACGTTGATCGCTGCAGCACAGAACGGGAAAAAAGTGACTGTTTTTGTTGAATTGAAAGCACGTTTCGATGAAGAAAACAACCTGGCAACTGCCGAGATGATGAAAAAATCCGGTATACATATTATATATAGTATCCCCGGCTTGAAAGTCCATGCCAAGGTGGTTTTGATACTTCGTTGTAACAAGAACGGACAAATCACGACCAGCTACGGGTGCATCAGTACCGGCAACTTCAACGAGCAGACAGCCAATGTATATGCTGACACAAGTTTATTTACTTGCAAACCAGCTATCATACACGACCTACGACTTTTATTTGCCAAGCTACAAGGAGAAATCATACAACCTGTGTTCAAATATCTATTAGTCGCACAATTCAACCTAGTATCACAGCTTAAACTACTTATCCACAGAGAAATCACTTTAGCCAAATCAGGGAAAAAAGGCCGTATTATTTTAAAAATGAATGCCCTACAAGATACCAATATGATTGATGAACTATATCGTGCCAGTGAAGCGGGAGTGGAAATCGACCTGATAATCCGAGGAATTTGTTGCTTGATTCCTAACCAACCATATAGCCGGCATATCCGTATTACCCGCATTGTAGACAGCTTTTTAGAACATGCCCGCATTTGGTATTTTGGAAACAACGGACAGTCCAAAATTTATTTAGGGTCACCCGATTGGATGCGCCGTAACCTTTACCGAAGGATTGAAGCTGTTACTCCTATCACAGATTCAAGTTTGAAACAGGAACTCACAGACATGCTTACCATTCAACTACAGGAAAACAGCAGGGCCTGCTGGGTAGACGAGAACTTGAAAAATATTTTCAAATATCAACCGGGAGATACTCCTACCCGCCCCCAATATATATTTTACGAATATTTAAAGAAAAAGAACCATCCTGATATTTCCTGAAACGACCTATATATTAAAAAGACTTTCACAAGTATTTTGCCCCAAACAAACAAAAAGCAGTCAATCCTTTGTTCTTTCAAAAAACATTACGTACTTTGCAACCGAATTAAAACAATTACAACATGAAAGGTATCATCTTAGCAGGAGGAAGTGCGACACGTCTGTATCCACTGTCAAAATCTATCTCAAAACAAATCATGCCGGTTTACGACAAACCAATGATTTACTATCCTCTTTCCACCCTCATGCTGGCAGGAATCCGCGAAGTGCTTATTATTTCCACTCCACGTGATTTGCCTATGTTCCAACAACTATTCGGCACCGGTAAAGAACTAGGAATGTCTTTTCAATACAAAATACAGGAGCAACCCAATGGATTGGCTCAAGCCTTTGTTTTAGGAGCCGATTTTCTGAATGGAGGACCAGGCTGTCTGATTTTGGGCGATAACATGTTTTACGGACAAGGTTTCTCATCTATGCTGAAACGAGCGGCTTCTTTACAGAAAGGAGCTTGTATATTCGGCTATTATGTAAAAGATCCCCGTGCTTATGGTGTAGTAGAATTCGATGATAAAGGAAAGGTTATCTCTTTAGAAGAAAAACCGGAAATTCCCAAAAGCAATTATGCCGTACCAGGACTATACTTTTATGATTCAACTGTAACAGAAAAGGCAAAATCATTAAAGCCTTCAGCACGAGGAGAATATGAAATCACAGATTTAAACAAGTTATACTTGGCAGAAGGAAATCTTCACGTAGAACTCTTTGGAAGAGGTTTTGCATGGCTGGATACAGGAAATTGTGACAGTTTACTCGAAGCTTCCAATTTCGTAGCAACCATCCAAAACCGGCAAGGTTTTTATGTAAGTTGCATTGAAGAAATAGCTTGGCGTAACAACTGGATTTCTTCCGAACAACTTCACGCTTTAGGAAAACAGCTGGGAAAAACCGCTTACGGAAACTATATAATAGAACTCTCACTAAGTAAAAAACAACACATCACAAATAAATGAAAACATATCTTGTAACCGGCGCAGCCGGATTTATCGGTGCAAATTATCTGAAATACATACTGTCAAAGTATGATGACATCAACGTGGTAGTGCTTGATTTGCTAACTTATGCAGGGAATTTGGGTACCATTGCCAAAGACATCGACAATGAACGCTGTTTTTTTATTAAAGGAAATATAGGCGACCGTTCTCTTGCAGACAACCTGTTTACCGAGTATAAATTCGACTATGTGGTAAACTTTGCAGCAGAAAGTCATGTGGACCGAAGTATTGAAAATCCCCAGCTTTTTCTGGAAACAAATATTCTTGGAACACAGAATTTGTTGGACGCAGCCCGGCGAGCATGGGTAAACGGAAAAGATGCCAACGGATATCCGACATGGCGTGAGGGAGTACGCTTCCATCAAGTTTCCACAGATGAAGTATACGGCAGTTTGGGTACCGAAGGATACTTCACCGAAAGCACACCTCTTTGTCCACACAGTCCGTACAGTGCATCTAAAACATCCGCCGATTTGATTGTCATGGCTTATCATGACACGTATAAGATGCCGGTCAGCATTACCCGTTGCAGTAATAATTATGGTCCATATCATTTCCCGGAAAAACTGATACCGCTTATTATTAAAAACATTTTAGAAGGAAAGTCGCTTCCTGTTTACGGTGACGGTTCAAACGTCCGTGACTGGTTGTACGTGAAAGATCATTGCAAAGCCATTGATTTGGTAGTACGCAAAGGTCGGACAGGAGAAGTATACAACGTAGGCGGACATAATGAAAAGAAAAATATCGAAATCGTAAAATTGACCATTTCCACCATTCATCGTCTTATGAAAGAGAAACCGATATACCGCAATGTTTTGAAAAAACAGGTACGTGACGAAAATGGAGAAATCAGTATTGACTGGATAAATGATAGCCTTATTTCTTTTGTTAAAGACCGACTTGGACACGACTTGCGCTATGCCATCGACCCAACGAAGATTCATGAAGAGTTAGGCTGGTATCAGGAAACTTCATTTGAAGCAGGCATTGTAAAAACCATTGAATGGTATCTGGACAACCAAGAATGGGTAGAAGAAGTAACGAGTGGCGACTACCAGAAATATTACGAACGCATGTACGGTGGTAGATAAACAGTTCAGCCCCGTTGAATTCGATTGTATAGAGATCTTAAACTCAAGCAACCTGACTTCATTTATTTTTCTGTTATGGCAAAATAATAAAGTCAGGTTTTTTTAATCATTTTCCTTTATGACGATTGGCACGCCGCCTCCGGTATTCCTCCTTCATTTTAGCTGAGCCGGATCCATGTTGACCGGTTATATAAACTTTCTTCTTAGCTTTCGTCTTCACTTTTTCTTCTTTCCTGACTGACAATTTCGCACCTTTAAAAACCAATCCTTCCGTTCTCGCTTTTTCTATATCCATATATTCATTACTTTAGGGTATTCATAAAAGGCTTTATCCTTTTTATCATTATTCCTGACAAAATCCGTCCAGACTTTATTCCAAGCCTGCGAGCCGAGAAAAAATCATTATATTGGGCATACGTACATATTCCTGCTATCTCTATCTGCGACTCGGGTACTCCGAAAAGCGTTAACTGCAAACGATTGGCTTCCCAAAGATCTAAGTGCCACTTCCCTGTTTGAGAATGTCGATGAGCAATACATTCCATCGGAAAACCCTGATCCTTAAAAAGCTGGAAAACCTCCTCTCCGATCTCAAAAGCCTCCAATGAAATAGACGGTCCTATACAGGCCACAATGTCTTTTCCACATGTTCCAAAAGTTGAAGACATACACTGCAATACAGTTTCCACTATACAGGCCGCTGTCCCTCTCCAACCTGCATGAATAGCCGCTACCGCCCGATGCACTCTATCATACAGCAACACCGGAACACAATCAGCCGTAGAAATACAGAGGCAGTAACCTTCACAATCTGTTATCAAGGCATCTGTTTTCTGCAAAAAAGCGTTACGTTCCATCTCCGAAGCATGCGTAAACTTGTCATCAATTCGAAGTATCTGAGTACCATGCGTCTGATAAGGGATAACCAACTCCACGGGAGCAGGCATCAGGCTACGCAACAAAGCCAGATTTCTCTCTACACTATACCGGTCATCTCCTGTATAAGGAGTACAATTAAACGAATCATACATCCCTTTTCCGACGCCACCATGACGAGTCGTGGAGAAACAAAAAATGTTGGAATATGGTAACATCAAATCATATTCCAACATTCTTTTATCTTCTGTCAATCTGCTCATTACTTTCTGTTTTTACTTTCTTCCAAACTCTCATCCCACTCTTCTTCCTCATACTCGTACTCAAAATCATCGTTCTCTTCCTCTTCATAAACAATTTCTTCATCCTCACCCATCGCTTCGAGTTCGCTTCGCAACAAATTCACATCTTTATTTTTGTGAATAATACGCCGGGATACTGTTTCCAGTTTATTACTCTCCTTATTGAGTTCAGTCCAAAGGATATCTTTCAAAGTTTGAATACCCATCCCGGTTAGTGAGGAAATAAAAACATGTGGAATATTTTCAGGTAGATTCTCCTCCAGCATCTGCATTAATTCCTCGTCCAACATATCACATTTCGTAATGGCAAGCACCCGTTGTTTATCTAACATCTCAGGATTAAATTTAGTCAATTCACTAAGCAAGACCTCATATTCTTTACGAATATCATCTGCATCACCCGGCACCATAAAAAGTAATAAAGAATTACGTTCTATATGCCGTAGGAAACGGAGTCCCAATCCCTTTCCTTCACTAGCCCCTTCAATGATTCCTGGAATATCGGCCATCACAAAAGACTTACCTTCTCTATAAGAAACAATACCCAAATTCGGCTCCAATGTCGTAAAAGGATAATTGGCTATTTTCGGTTTGGCTGAAGAAACTACGGAAAGTAACGTTGATTTTCCAACATTGGGAAAACCTACCAAACCCACATCCGCCAACAATTTCAGCTCAAGGATAACAGTAAGTTCCTGCATGGGTTCTCCCGGCTGAGCAAAACGGGGAGTCTGACGAGTAGGAGTCTTAAAATGCCAATTCCCTAATCCTCCCCGCCCCCCTTTCAAAAGTATGACCTCCTGATTATGTCCGGTAATATCGCAAATATACTCACCTGTTTCCGCATTATATACCACCGTTCCGCATGGGACCTCTATTATCTTGTCCTCTCCATCTTTACCAAAGCTACGGCTCGATGAGCCATTTCCACCATGACCCGCAAACACATGACGATCATATTTCAAATGAAGAAGTGTCCAATAATTACGGTTTCCTTTCAGGATCACATGGCCACCTCGTCCACCATCTCCACCGTCAGGACCGCCATTCGGGACATACTTGGCGCGATGCATGTGCGCAGAACCTCGTCCCCCTTTTCCGGAACGGCAACAGATCTTTACATAATCAACAAAATTCGATTCAGCCATTAGTTCATGCAGATTTACACAGATTAATATTTTCTTTTCGACTTTTATTCCATTCCATTACAATTTTTCTACAACAGCCACAATGTCTGCAAAAATATCATCCATTGTTCCCAATCCATTGATATGCTGATATTTTCCTTCCTTCTTAAACCAATCAACCAACGGAGCAGTCTGCGAATGGTATACCACAAGACGCTTTTTTATCGTTTCTTCGTTATCATCAGCACGTCCGGAATCCTTTCCACGTTTAATCAAACGATTCATTAACTCATCCTCAGGAACTTCCAAATCAAGCGTCACAGAAACTTCCTGTCCTCTTTCTGACAACATTTTCTTCAACGCCTCAGCCTGAGCAATAGTTCTGGGAAATCCGTCAAAAATAACTCCTTTGCTGTCTTTAAACGAATCAAATACATTTGCCAGAATATCAATCATCAATGCATCGGGAATCAATTGTCCCTGATCAATATAGTCTTTCGCTGTTTTTCCCAATTCCGTACCATTTTTTATTTCTGTACGCAATACATCCCCTGTTGAAATGTGGTTAATACCAAATTTCTCCACAATACGTTCGCTTTGAGTTCCTTTTCCTGAACCTGGAGCTCCAAAAATCACAATGTTCAACATTTTCTTTTTACTTTAATATTGTCGTTTTGACTTCTACCTATTCTGTATCTATCCACCCTACGCATTATTTATCATTATTTTTCCCACATGGCTTCCTATCCATTATTTTTTGTTCAGAAAATAATATGACCGCAATCCACTTCCTCCACTCACCGAAAGTCTTAGAATCTTATTCTACCACCGTATAAATGTCACGGTAATTACGTCCATATCCGTCATAATCAAGCCCATATCCTACTATAAAGTCATTAGGAATATGCATGGCCACATATTTGATATCTAAATCCACTTGCAACTTATCCGGTTTTAGTAACAAAGTAGCAATATGTATTTCTTTCGGACTACGTTCCATTAATTTAGCCAAAAGATGCTGCATGGTGAATCCGGTATCCACAATATCCTCCACAATCACTACCGTACGTCCCTTGACATTCTCCGATAATCCCACAAGCTCTTTCATTTTTCCACTCGAAGACGTTCCCTGATAAGAAGCCAATTTTACAAAAGAAATTTCACAAGGAATAGTCAGATTCCTCATTAAATCAGAGGCAAACATAAAAGATCCGTTCAAAACACTGAGAAATAAAGGATTTTTATCTTTTAAATCACGATTCATTTCCTCTGCTACCCGCTTTACCTCCTGCTGAATTTTAGCGTCAGGAATCGATACTGCAAATATTTTGTCTTTGATCTTAATGGTGCCCATAGGTGTTTGATTTAGTAAAATTGATGCAAAAATAATGTTTTTCCATCAATGAGACATAAGGATTACTACGAAAATAGTATATTTACACGCTAAATATTTAAAGAAGCTTCAAATTGTGAAAATACTGACCAATATCCAAATAAAGGAATGGGACAAGTACACCATAGAAAATGAACCCATTTCTTCCATCGACCTGATGGAACGCGCCGCACGCACACTTACCGCTGCCATCATGCGCAGATGGGAAAAAAATGTCCCTGTTATCCTTTTTGCCGGACCTGGGAACAACGGAGGAGACACTTTAGCCATTGCACGCATGCTCTCAGAACAAGGGTATAAAACAGATACCTATCTATTTAATACATCCAATAAATTATCCGCAGATTGTGCAACGAACAAAGAACGACTGTTATCATGTGAAAACGCTTCCTTTACAGAAGTATCCACCCAATTTACTCCTCCAGTCCTTTCACAAACAGATTTGGTAGTGGACGGGCTATTCGGTTCTGGATTGAATAAACCTCTCAACGGCGGCTTTGCTTCCGTAGTCAAATACATCAATGCGTCTCCGGCAACAGTCGTATCCATTGATATTCCTTCCGGACTGATGTGTGAAGACAATGGGTACAACATCAAAAGCCACGTCATTCAAGCAGATGTAACCCTGACCTTGCAACTACCCAAACTGGCTTTCCTGTTTGCCGAGAACCAAGATAGTATCGGAGAATTGGAAGTTCTGGATATCCAACTGCATCCGAAAGGATTAGAAGAAACCCATACCTTTTATGAAATTACCGAGGAAAAAGAGATGCGCCATCTCGTGCATCCTCGAAAACGCTTTTCACACAAAGGCCATTTCGGACATGCCCTGCTCATTGCCGGACAATATGGGATGGCCGGAGCTTCCATCCTTGCAGCCAAGGCCTGCATGCGTTGCGGAGTAGGATTACTGACTGCACATGTTCCCCAACGCAATAACGATATTCTGCAAATCAGTGTACCGGAAGCCATTCTTGAACAAGATGACAACGAATACTATTTCTCCAGCTTAAGCGAAACCGATTCGTATGATGCCATAGCAATCGGACCAGGAATAGGCCAACACCCCGATACAGCGCTTGCTGTGATCGAACAGACCAAAAGAGCACATGTTCCTGTCATTCTGGATGCCGATGCCTTGAATATCCTTTCCACCCATCGGGGATGGATGTTGCAATTGCCTAAACATACTATCCTGACCCCTCATCCGAAAGAACTGGAACGAATGGTAGGTTTTTGCAACGATTCTTTCGAAAGGCTGAACAAAGCCAAAGAATTTGCCATGCGTCAGCAAATTTACATCATCGTAAAAGGAGCCTGGAGCGCAATAGTCACTCCGGAAGGCCATATCTATTTCAACCCTACAGGAAATCCGGGAATGGCAACAGCTGGAAGCGGAGATGTTTTAACCGGAATCTTACTGGCTTTGGAAGCTGAGGGATATACTCCGGAAGATGCTTGCAGACTAGGCGTTTACATTCATGGCCTGGCTGGAGATATTGCCGCCCGGAATCTAGGAGAAATCAGTATGACAGCCGGAGATCTGATAGACTGTCTACCCGAAGCATGGATGAAATTACGTTAAAAACCGAGATAAATAACGAAAGATAAGTTATCTTTGTCAATCAAAAAAACAGGAACTTCGGTTCCACAATTGTAGAAAAAAATGAGAATAGGATTCATTTTATTAAGCTTGCTTATTCCTGCAGGTAGTTATGCCCAAACGGAAGTTTCCAACTATCTACCCGGAAAAAACAGCGAAGGAGTCACCTATTTCCTTCCCAAAACCAGTATAGATATTACCGTTAAAACTGAAAAGACAACTTATACACCCGGTGATTTCTGCCGGTACGCAGAAAAATACCTGCGCCTGACAGGTATCTCTACTACCCCGGACGAACAATGGACCATCCAAAGCGTCATTTTAACTCCTGTCGGCACTCCTGATACGGAAAAAGTTTTCACTATCAAATTAAAAGATAAAACTGTAGCACCATTGGTAGAATTGACGGAAGACGGCATCATCAAAGCCATCAATACAACCTATCCGAAACCTTCATCCCAAACAACACAGGAAGAAAATAAAACACACACCCTCAACCCACGTGATTACCTGACAGAAGAAATCCTAATGGCTGGTTCCACTGCAAAAATGGCAGAATTAGTAGCCAAAGAAATCTATAACATCCGGGAAAGCAAAAACGCCATCACCCGGGGACAAGCAGACAATATGCCTAAAGACGGAGAATCACTGAAAATTATGCTCAATAGCCTGGAAGAACAAGAACAAGCCCTTATGCAACTCTTTATTGGAACAACCGTCAAAGAAAACAAATCCTTTACAGTGAAAATCACTCCAACAGGCAACATCAACAAAGAAGTGCTCTTCCGATTCTCAAAAAAATTGGGTATCGTCGCGGCTTCCGATTTAGCCGGTTCACCGGTATATCTAACCCTAACCAACCAAAATACAGTGCCTCAACCTACAGAAGAAGAAAAAAACAAAAAGAAACCGGAAGGCGTAGTATACAATGTACCGGGCAAAGCAGACATTAGCTTAGACCACGGTATAAGAAACGTATATAAAGGAGAGCTTATCATAAGCCAATTTGGCAATACGGAAGTACTTACCAACAATTTGTTCAACAAAAAAACGACAACTAAAGTTCTTTTCGACCCCACTACAGGAGGTTTAATTAAAATTGAAGCGGAGAACTGAAATCCTCTTTTCTTTAAATTATCGGTATCTATTTTACTGATAATAAAATAACAACATTGGCTATACACAATCTCGCAACATAACAAAGCCAATGTCAACACGTAAAGGGAATACCCTCACATGCGCATCCATATATTATGTACACCGAATGGGTTACGACAAGCTCCGCCAAATCCAGTACGGTATATTCATTTCCTAAATCTTCAATTTAGATTCCTAAAAATTCAGGATTTATGAGGAACAGCTCCTTGGAGAACCTACAAATCGTCCTCCATCATCCGGTGCCATTTTGGCAAGAATGGACATATCCTCCCCAAAAAGGATATCACAACTTTGGTATACACCCTGAGGGCTCCCTCCACGCTGAATTACATAAGGGTAATTTCTACCGAAAATAAAATCCATATTAGGGATCTCACCTAAGGATTTCGTAAGAGACATAAGGGAAAAAGGCGTATCAAACTCTGCTATGAGTAATGATACGCCTCTTTTTACGGGCCTTCAGCACGGCCAAGTTTCAGATTATTCTACAGAATCAAAAAGTCACCTTATTTGATATTAGCTTCTTCCAGACCATAACCTTTCTTCTTATCCACATATTTAAGCCAGAGACCCAGAATCAATGCCAATGCTCCCAACAAAGTAAAGACAAGCATCGGATTTGTATAATTATACTCCAGCGGATTTGTCACGCCCGGATTGGAAGACAACAAAACAGAACCGATAATCATCGGGAACGCATATAAACCAATATTTTGTATCCAGAAAATAACCGCATAGGCAGAGCCCAGCAAACGATTATCTACCAATTTAGGAACAGAAGGCCATAAAGCGGCAGGGACCAATGAAAAAGAAATGCCTAAAAGAATGATGCCGGCATAAGCTATCAACATAGACTGGGTAGCCGGTAAAAGGAATGCAAACGACAAATGACATAAAATCATTAAAATAGCCCCTAAAATCAACATCGTTGCTCCCTTGCCTTTCCTGTCCAAATAATTGCCCAAGAACGGAGTAATGGCAGCCGCTCCCAACGGGAATACAAAGAATACATATCCGGCCTGTTCCGCCGTATAGCCCAAATTACACTGCAACATATTGATAGCATACTTCTGAAACGGGAAAATTGCCGAATAATAAAGCACACATAACAAAGCTACTAACCAGAATACTTTGGAGGAGAAAATCTTACCCAGATCACTGATTCTGAACGGATCATCTTTTTCTTCTCCACTCTCACCCATCTGCTTCTCAAGTTTCCTATCCATGAAAGCATAACAAATAAATGAGATAAGACCAATCAAGAGCAGAATCACCGCTACGGCTACCGGACGGGAAACACTTACCGGAGCTATATTTGCCAAAACCGGCGATCCTAACACGACCACAGCGACTCCCACACGGGCTATAGCCATTTCAATACCCATTGCCAAAGCCATTTCCTTACCTTTAAACCACTTTACAATACCTCGGGAGACTGTAATGCCAGCCATTTCTACACCACAACCGAAAAACATAAAACCCACCGCAGACATTTTGGCTGAAGCAGGCATTCCCTCAAAGAACGGAGTGATATTCCACCATTCAGAGGGAAGATTCATAAAGCCATTCATAAATGCTTCGGCACCACTTCCAATGAAAGCTTCGCTTACCGCATAATAGTTCACAGCTGCTCCCAAAAACATCACAGCCCCCGACAAGATGGCTGTAAAACGTACGCCCATCTTATCCAAAATGATACCGGCAAAAATAAGGAAGAAAACAAATACGTTCAGAAAAGTTTCCGAACCGGCATAATGTCCGTATGCGGAGGGATCCCAACCACGCTGAGTCTGCAACAACTCCTGCAAGGGGGACAATATATCCATAAATATATACCCGAAGAACATTGCAGATGCCAATAACACAAGTACCGTCCATCTAATGGCCGGCACGTCTTTCATTAATTTAGTAACTTTTTCTGTCATGGTTTTATTTCTCAAAATTTATATATTGCAAACTTACAATAAATCTTTGGAATAACCTCGAAAAACGGGAGAAATGACGCTAAATGACTTAATATCAATATTGTTATGGTATCAATGATGACAAGCCGAGAAAACGGGAAACGCAAAGGAGATGCTATTGTACCACTTGTCACCGATTTGCATATCAATGTCTAACTCATTGATAAAACCATCTACCGAAAAGCCGCTTTTCCAAAATATCCATGATGTTATATCCACTGTCAGCTTTGCTATTCGTTTTCTCGGTGCATTATTACCCCGGCTTCTCGGATACAATCGACATAAAACAAAGTAAACCTATTGTTTATTCAAAGTTTTTGTTTACCTTTGCAAACAAGAGAGTTATCCAACGGCATAGCACTGGAACCGCTGGAAATCGCACAGTTGCCGATTCGTTACCGCCGCATTCCAAATACTTCGCTAAATGTTTGTTCCTCAACCGGTTCAGTTAAACTAATGAAAATCTAAAATAAAAATATATCTATCAAGAAAACACTAATAGAACGCATGATATGAACATTTACTTAGAATCGTTCGGAATCTTCTTCAAAATCGGCACATTCACTATTGGAGGAGGATATGCCATGATTCCTCTGATAGAAGATGAGATCGTTCATAAAAAGAATTGGATCAATAAAGAAGATTTTGTGGACCTTATGGCTGTTGCCCAATCAGCACCCGGAGTTTTCGCAGTGAACATGGCTATTTTCATCGGGTACAAATTACGAGGAGTAAAAGGATGTATCATGACAGCCTTGGGAACGGTTCTCCCCTCTTTCCTCATCATTCTGTCCATAGCCCTGTTTTTTCAGCAGTTCAAGGAATACCGCCTGATAGAAAACATATTCAAAGGCATCCGGCCAGCAGTCGTTGCGCTCATTGCGGCGCCAACTTTCTCAGTAGCCAAATCCTGTAAAATCAACCGTCATACAATATGGATTCCTGTAATCAGCGCCTTACTAATATGGTTGCTTGGGGTTTCCCCTATTTACATTATCATTACAGCCGGCATAGGGGGATACCTATGGGGACGTTACAAACATACAAAATCGGGACAAAAATGATTTTCCTTCAGTTATTCTGCACATTCTTAAAAATCGGCTTATTCGGCTTTGGAGGAGGATATGCCATGTTATCCATGATTCAAGGAGAGGTTGTATCTCGGTACAATTGGATAAGTACCTCCGAATTTACGGATATCGTAGCCATCAGCCAAATGACTCCCGGCCCCATCGGCATAAACTCTGCCACATACGTAGGCTACACAGCCATTGTCAATGCCGGTTACTCCCAGACGGCAGGCATATTAGGAAGCATTACCGCTACGGTCGCCGTAGTGCTTCCTTCCCTTATCCTCATGCTGGCAATCAGCAAATTTTTCATGAGATTCCAAAAGCATCCTCTGGTAGAAGCCGTATTCGCCGGACTGCGTCCTGCCGTAGTGGGACTACTGGCAGCTGCGGCTCTGCTCTTGATGAATGCAGAAAACTTCAGTACGCCACAAGAGGACTCATACCAGTTCATCATCAGCGTCATCTTATTCATTGCCGCATTCATCGGGACACGCCGTTACAAGGTCAATCCCATACTGATGATCATACTATGCGGGGCTGCGGGAGCTCTATTATATTAGCGCTACCTCCTAAAGCCTGACGGACTTTTTCACTCCCTTTGACTCATTCTGCAAACGGTCTAAAGCAGTCACTACATAACGGCATTTCGTCTTTCCGTTTTCATAAGGCAAACGATAGAATGTATTACGTGTCACAGTCACAATCTTAGAAGGATCTTCCAGATTCACTTTCTCTCCTTTATCAAAACGGTAAACCACGTATTGAACCGCCCTGTCCATTTCTGTTTTTGCCTTGGGGGCACTCCAGAAAAGAATCAGTCCGTCTTCTGTCCACACAGGCTTCATCTTACGTACTTTCGCAGGAGCCTTGTCATCGATAAAAGGGAATTTGGGCATCAATGCTGGATAACGATGGTATACTTTTACCAAAGCATCCCTGTAATTGCCCGCATTATCCACAACCGCACCGGCCGGCCACTGGCAACTGCCTTTCACGGAGGCGAATGAACGCTGCAACTGCATCTTGCGGGCTTGTTGATGAACGGCCGGATTCTGAAGGTCTGCATTTTTCACAGTACGCATGACATCTTGCCCGATAAAGAGAGGGCGGTTTCCGGCATGATCGGCCCACCAGTGAATCAATGTTTCATAATCGGCAACAGGATGACCTATTTCCCAATAAATCTGCGGTATCGTATAATCAACCCATCCTTTATCCACCCACAGCAGAATATCCGCATACAGGTCGTCATAATTCTGCAATCCATTTGTATTGCTGCCGTTCGAGGCGCTTTTTTTATTCCGATAAATGCCAAAAGGAGAAATGCCAAACTTTACCCAAGGCTTACAGGCATGTACAGTCTCGTGAATCGCTTTCACCAAGCGACTGACATTATCGCGCCTCCAGTCTTCTTTACTGGCATACCCTCTGCCGTAGCGGGCAAAGCTCACTTCATCCGGAATAACTTGCCCGGGAGAAGGGTATGGATAAAAGTAATCATCCATATGCAATCCGTCCACATCATAACGGGAGACAATATCTGTCACAATCTTACAAATATAGTGAATATTCTCGGGATAGCCCGGATCAAAGAACATCTGTCCATCGTAGGTAAAGAACTGTTCGGGATAAAACCGGGATGGATGGTTACCGGCCAAAGTGGTTGTCCCTTTCGTCTTAGCCCTATACGGATTAATCCAGGCATGCAGTTCCATATTACGCTTGTGACACTCGTCAATCATAAATTGCAAAGGGTCCCATAAGGGAAAAGGCGCCTGCCCCTGTACTCCGGTAAGGAAGCGGCTCCAAGGCTCAAAAGAAGAGCGATAAAGCGCATCGGCTTCCGGACGGACTTGAAAAAGAATAGCGTTGATACCGGCAGCCTGCAAACTATTCAACTGTTCAATCAATACTTGCCGCATCTTCTCCGGAGCCATACCCTGAAACTGACCGTTGACAGCCTGAATCCACGCACCACGGAATTCACGTTTCGGACAAGGTTGAGCCAGAAGTCCTCCAATGGCAAAGAGAAAAAGGAGAAATAGTGTAAAATGTCTTCGATTCATAAGTTTGTCTTTCATTCTTTTATTTTAGAGAGACAAAGATAATGTTTACGGATTGAATCCACTACAAAGAAGAGAAAGTTTTTCACTCCTTCTCTTTCTCCATACAAGAAATAGCGTTACTTTTACAGCCTTATTCAATCTTATACGGACAATCAGGAAGGCTACAGCCTTCAACCCGGATTCGCGCAATCGAAGAAACAAATAATACCAGCCGGCATGACGGAACAAACGTTAGAAAAACTAAAAATACTCACCGAATCGGCCAAATACGACGTATCGTGCTCGTCGAGCGGAACCGTCCGTTCCAATAAGCAGGGAGGAGTAGGCAACACGGTAGGAGGCATCGGCGTCTGCCACAGTTTCGCCGATGACGGAAGATGCATCTCCTTGCTTAAAATCATGCTCACCAACCACTGTATCTACGACTGTGCCTACTGCATCAACCGGCGCAGCAACGACATTCGGCGGGCTACCCTCTCAGTCACCGAGCTGGTGGAACTGACCATGGAATTCTACCGCCGCAACTATATTGAAGGACTATTCCTAAGCTCCGGCGTGGTGCGCAATCCGGACTATACCATGGAACGATTGGTACGCATCGTAAAAGATTTGCGCACTCTCCACCGTTTCAACGGATACATCCATTTAAAGAGCATTCCCGGAGCAAGTCGGGAACTTATCAATGAAGCCGGACTCTACGCAGACCGTATGAGCGTAAACATTGAAATTCCCAATGAAGATTCCTTAAAACGGCTTGCTCCGGAAAAAGATTTCCAAAGTGTGTTCCAACCCATGAAATTTATTCAGCAAGGAGTACTGGAAAGTTCGGAAGAACGAAAAAAACACCGATATGCGCCACGCTTCGTACCAGCCGGACAAAGCACACAGATGATTGTCGGCGCAACATCCGATCGGGACAAAGAGATACTGACTCTTTCCTCGGCCCTGTATGCCCGCCCTACCATGCGACGCATCTATTATTCCGGCTACATTGCCGTGAATACATACGACAAGCGCCTGCCTGTGCTGAAGCAGCCGCCTTTGGTACGAGAGAACCGCTTGTATCAGGCCGACTGGCTACTTCGTTTCTATCAGTTCAAGGTAGATGAGATTGTAAACGACGCGCATCCCGATCTGGAACTGGAAATAGACCCCAAGTTATCATGGGCGATCCGCCATCCTGAATATTTCCCGGTAGACATCAACCGGGCCGATTATGAAATGATACTGCGCATCCCGGGTGTGGGAGTAAAGTCAGCCCGCTTAATGGTTGCTTCCCGACGTTTCGGACGGTTGACAAGCTATCATCTCAAAAAGATGGGGGTAGTAATGAAAAAAGCCCAATATTTCATTACCTGCGGCGAATTGGAGGCCAAAGGAGTAAACGAACTGTGTCCGGAGAAAGTAAGGGAACTGCTGCTGCCCTCTCCTAAAAAGAAAGGGGATTCCCGTCAATTGTCCCTTCCATTCGAAGAATGACATGATACAGATTTACTTCACACATCGTAATTAACAATTAAACAGTAATATTAACGTGAGTTCGAAATAAGTATCCGTGCGAAAGTGAAGCTCCGCAACGTACCGCCATTCTTTATCTTCACTCTAGACAGTTAATCCACAAACGATTATCTCAAAAGTGAAGATGGATAAAATATATTCTTTACGGATATAGGAAAGGAGCGAAAAAACTGTCGGAGTTTCCGGAAAGATTCTTAAGAAAGTTCCGGAAAACGTTGCCAATAATCCGTCTGCTGAGATGACGGAACTGGAGCGACTCCGTGAGGAGAACCTCCGTCTTCGTAAGGCCTTGTCATATTCCGAGCTACGTAACGAGGCTCTGAACGAGATTCTGAAGGTCGGTCGTGAACGATATGGCATAGACTTGCTAAAAAAACTGGCGCCAAGCAGTAGACCACCTTCGGCTCAGGCATCCCCACGGAAGCGTGGGGATGCCTGAGCCGAAGGTGGTTCAATTACAGTGTCTAATAATCCAAATGGAAATCTTTATTTTAAGTTCATATTAAATAGAGATTTATGAAAGAGAAATTATTGCCGGAGCCACCCTTATTACATTAGGAAGCATACTGATGATTCTCAAATAAACTTCATAAAATCTAAATCTTTTTGAAATAATTTTGAAATGTTTTTGGAGTTCTTTTGCACTGAAAAAATAGTACAAATTAAAACGACAAAAACATGGACATTCTTTTTTTATGTGTCATCATTTTCCTTTTTCTCTTGGCGGTATTTGATTTGTCAGTAGGAGTAAGCAATGATGCAGTGAACTTCCTGAACTCCGCTTTGGGAGCGAAAGCGGCTTCGTTCAAACGAATCCTGATTGTCGCATCAATAGGTATTTTCATCGGGGCGGCAATGAGTAACGGAATGATGGATATTGCCCGTCACGGCATTTTCCGACCGGAATACTTCTCGTTCTATGACCTTATTTGTATCTTCATGGCGGTTATGGTCACCGACATTATCCTTCTTGACATTTTCAACTCATTGGGTATGCCGACATCGACCACAGTTTCAATGGTTTTCGAGCTGCTTGGCGCTACATTCGTGGTCGCCCTTATCAAAATGGCAGGTGGAATTGACCTCGGTTTTGCCGAACTGCTCAATACAGAAAAGGCATTATCGGTAATTTTAGGAATATTCCTTTCAGTGGCTATTGCCTTCTTTTTCGGAACAGTAGTACAATTCCTGTCCCGAATGGTTTTCACATTCGAGTATAAAAGCCGTTTGAAGTGGAAAATAGGAATTTTTGGAGGTATATGCGCTACGGCGATAATATATTTTCTTCTGCTCAAAGGCGCGAAAGATCTTACTTTTATGACCCCGGAGGTTAAGGCATGGATTAAAGAGAATACACTGACCATTCTTGGCGGATGTCTGGTATTCTTCACAATCCTCATGCAGTTGCTTCACTGGTTGAAGGTCAATGTGCTGAAAGTAATTGTTCTTATGGGTACTTTTGCCCTCGCCATGGCTTTTGCCGGGAACGACCTTGTAAACTTCATCGGTGTTCCTCTCACCGGACTTGCCTCCTATCAGGATTATATAGCCAATGGAGGAGGCGATGCTCACGGTTTCTTAATGGGGTCTCTCAACAGTCCGGCGAGCACCCCTCTCTATTTTCTAATCGGAGCCGGAGTAATAATGGTCACGGCACTTGCTACATCGAAGAAAGCCCGTAATGTATCTAAGACAGAAATCGGTCTTGGCTCACAGAACGGCGGTGATGAGATGTTCGGTTCGTCAAGAATTGCCCGCAGGCTTGTGCGCTGGATTCTTTCCATATTGGCACGGGTAAGACGGGTGACTCCACTTCGTGTACGGCGTTGGTTCAATCGTCGTTTCAATGTCGATAAAACGATAATGGAACAAGGAGCTGCATTCGATCTCATTCGAGGCTCTATAAATCTTGTCCTTGCCGGAACACTCATCGCACTCGGTACATCGTTGAAGCTGCCCCTTTCCACCACATTCGTAACATTCATGGTGGCTATGGGTACATCGCTTGCCGACAAGGCATGGGGCCGGGAGAGCGCAGTCTTCAGGGTCACCGGTGTCATCTCTGTTATCGGAGGCTGGTTTATTACTGCCGGTGCCGCGTTCATCGGCGCAGGAATAATTGTCCTCGCAATGTACTATGGCGGTCACTGGGTTATGGTAGCACTGGCAGCCCTTACTCTTTGGCTCATCATACGGAGCAACCGGCGTTTTAAGGAAAAGCAGGAAGAGGAAAAAGGAGATACCTTGTTTCAGACAGTCCTCGCCACTGATGACAAGCAGGAGACTTGGAATCTCACATTACTGTATATTGTTGAGCAGCAGAGAAAGTTTATTGAATATGCTCAGAAACTTTACAACGATGTGACCGAAGCTTTCATAAAAGAAAATGCCGGCGGATTGTCAAAAGCCGATAAAAGTCTGGAAATGGAAAAGCGGATACTGAAAAATGCCAGACGAAAAGAAACCCTTTGTATCCGTCGGGTCAGTCACGAAACCGCGATAGAGAAAAACGCATGGTTTCATTTGAGCAACAACTGTTGTATGAGCATTCTCTATAATCTCCGACGCATAAATGAAGTATGCAGGGAGCATGTGGAAAATAATTTCCTTCCTCTGCCACTCCGATATGTGACGGAACTGGAGATGATTCGTACACAGGTTGATACTCTTCTCAACGACACCATCACCCTTATGGACACCGGAAGTATGGAAGCAATCCCGACACTTCGTCGTCGCGGAGATGAAATTAAGGAGATGGTTTCAGGCACCTATCATCGTCTGTTCGATCAGCTCCATGACGGTGATCCCACTACAATGACCGTGCTCTACGTCTATATCAACATTCTTCAGGAAACACGGGAGCTGACATCCTCATTACGAAAATATCTTCGGGCATTTGCCAAACTCCATGATTCCGAATTTCGTTCACGAATAACTCCTGTTATCAGTCCGGCATAATTATCTAAGGCAAAAAGATTGTATTATTCCTTCAAGGCTCAATGTCGTTCGATATAATTTAAAAGACGCTATATGAAGAAAAGTATATTTATCTTCTTTCTTTTGTTTGCATTCACCTCTCTTATGAGTGCTCAAATCAATATCAATAAAGAATATCTGCCGGAAATACATGGTACTATACGTGCCAAGTATGAATACGAACCGTCTATTGACAAAGGACGCTTCGAAATACGGAATGCCCGATTGAGTATCGAAGGGAAGGTAATACCCGCAATTCGGTATAGGGCTGAAATCGATCTTTCGGACGAGGGTGAAATCAAGATGCTGGATGCCTATGTGCGTATTCAACCCAAAGATTGGAAATTCACGGTAGGTCAGATGCGGGTGCCATTTACAATAGACGCCCATCGCTCTCATCATCTCCAATTCTTTGCCAACCGTTCTTTCATAGCCAAACAGGTAGGAAATGTAAGAGATGTGGGAGCTTCGGTGTCATGGACATCCCGATGGTCAACACCGGTAACTTTTGAAGGTGGTATATTCAATGGCTCAGGCTTGACAGACCAGAAAGATTTCTGGACAAATAACTATAATTTCTCATTCAAAGCCCAGACACTCATTGCCAATCATTTCAACGTAACACTCAGTTGTCAGAAAGCTAATGCGGAAGATGTAAATGTGATGATGTGGGATGCGGGAACATACTGGCAGACATCACGCTGGCATATTGAGGGCGAATATATGCGTAAAAACTATGCTCACAATTCATTTACTCCCGTAAACGCAGTGGATGCCTTTGCCACCTACCGTCTTCCACTGAAAAAATGGCTATCTTCTATATCTTTTCTCGGACGATATGACTATATGAGCAATCATAGCCAAGGCAATAAAAATGCGGAAGGCAAATTGAAAATTGATGATCCGGAACGACACAGGCTTACAGGAGGATAACGCTGAGCCTCGGAACAACCAAACTGCAATCTGATATAAGGTTGAATTACGAACAATACTTTTATAAAAAGGATGTCGTACCGTCCATATCTGAACAGAATAAAATTGTGTTAGAACTCGTCGCACATTTCTGATATATGCGGATGGATACAAAGTGGCGCAGGCCTGTCTTTGCATTCTCCGAGGTTGTGTAGGAAAAGAAACCTCCCCATAACAAGAGCAAACCCGCGCCATTCCAGCGCGAGCATTAGCCTTATGTCATAGATAAGTCCCTGCCCATACAGAGCAGTACTTCTATTATTCACAGTTCTATTCCTTTTTAGCTTCCTACACTATTTGGAGAACGCAATAATAGTTAATGCCGTATTGTTAATATTTCAATAGTCCGTATTTACTTCATTCTCTTTATTTTTATTTGCCGGTGATCATTCACCCATTTTCGGGACAAAGGTATAAAACATCCGGAGATTGTGCAAAACATCTTACGAATATTTCCCTCCGGACTAAAATAAACAAGTGAGTGCTTTTGCATCTGACAATCGGATTGGGAACAACAGAACAAAACTGTAAAGCTTCTTAGGAAGACATTGCAGAATCTGTGAAGTAAAACAGTAAATAAACAAATAATCTGTGAAGTAAAATCAGTCATAGTCACAGGGCAGATAGGGGACTTTTTATGCAGATAGCTGCAAGTGCCAATGAAGTTAGCTGCAAGTGCCAATGAAGTTAACTGCATGCGCCGATGAAGTTAACTGCATAAAAAGAGGAAAAATATTTCAGTGGCTCCCACCAAGGAGAAAAGAAAAAATATCCGTACTTTAGCCTCGTTTTAGCAGATTACCACAAGAGCCGATGATTACGTTTCTTTATGACCGCACCTTCGACGGGATACTGACGGCCGTATTCGATGCCTACTCCCGCAAGACATTCCCCGACGCCCTTTTGAGTGAGGGCGGACAACTGCCGCTCTTCCGCGAGGGAACCTATACGGTAATCACCGATGAAACCAAAGCGCAGCGTGTATGGAAAGCCTTGCAAAAGAAACTTACTCCGTCCGCCCTTTCTTGCCTCACCGTCAGCTACCTGTCCGAACTTCCCGAACTGGACATGCCTCTGTTTCGTTACATATGCAAGGCGGTGGAAGCTCCCCAAAGCATTGAGACAAACTTTGCCGACGAGGATGTGCTGATGGTGACCAGCACCTATCGGAAAGTTACGTATGAAAGGTTGCGGATTTTACAATTCGTACGATTCCAGAAAGCCTCGGACGGCACCTACTTTGCCCTGATGGAGCCCCAATACAATGTGATACCTCTGGCCATCACGCATTTCAAAGACCGCTTTGCCGACCAACCGTTCCTGCTCTACGACAAGCGCCGAGACTACGGTTACTATTACGACAAGAACGAACTCACACGCGTCAGTTTTGCCGACAAGCTCCCCCACTTCCTTACCGGCAAACTCAATGAGCGATTGATAGCAGAAGACGAGAAACTTTTTCAGGAGCTATGGCGTACTTATTTCAAGGCCATTTGCATCAAAGAACGGATGAACCCACGCAAGCAAAAGAAAGACATGCCCGTGCGATACTGGAAATATCTGACGGAGAAGCAGTAACAGACAAAACCGAAAAGCTGCGTTTCAATAACCGCTTTTCAAAGAAGCCGCCAGCGCAAAAAGCTCCTAAAAAGAAATCCCTCCCGAAACATACAAAAAAGAAAATCCGTATCTTTGCACCCGGATTCTGAAGAAGTACGTATGGCAGACAGTAAATATATTTCCATTCAAGGCGCAAGAGTCAATAATCTCAAGGATATCAGCGTGGACATTCCACGCAACAAGCTGGTGGTTGTCACCGGCCTGTCCGGTTCAGGCAAGTCTTCCCTCGCTTTCGACACCCTTTATGCCGAAGGGCAACGACGATATGTAGAAAGCCTCTCCTCGTATGCACGTCAGTTCTTAGGAAGAATGAGCAAACCCGAGTGTGACTTTATCAAAGGAATCCCGCCCGCCATTGCCATCGAACAGAAAGTAAACAGCCGTAACCCACGTTCCACGGTAGGTACTTCCACCGAAATTTACGAATACCTGCGCCTGCTGTTCGCACGGGTAGGCAAAACCTATTCACCGGTAAGTGGACAGCTGGTAAAAAAACATACGATAGAGGATGTGGTGGATTGCATGCGCTCTTACCCCAAAGGGACCAAATACACGGTACTCACTCCCATTGCCCTGCGCGAAGGACGTTCGCTGGAGGAACAGCTGGACATCTATCTGAAAGAGGGATTCAACCGGCTGGAAGTGAACGGAGAGATCGTGCGCATAGAAGAGTATGCGCCACAGGAAGGAGACGTGATCTATCTGCTTATCGACCGCATGACATGCGATGACGGCAAAGACAGCCTCAGCCGCCTGACAGACTCTGCCGAAACAGCTTTTTACGAAGGGGACGGAACCTGCATACTGCGTTTCTATCCGGCCGGCATCCTACACACCTTCACTAAAAAGTTCGAAGCCGATGGCATGGAGTTCGAAGAGCCCACCGACCAACTGTTCTCCTTCAATTCCCCTCTCGGTGCCTGCCCGGAATGCGAAGGATTCGGCAAAATCATCGGCATTGACGAAAGTCTGGTGATTCCCAACCGCGCCCTGAGTGTCTACGATGGCGCCGTTGTATGTTGGCGAGGCGAGAAAATGGGTGAATGGAAAGACAAATTCATCCGCGAATCAGCTAAAGATAACTTTCCTATTTTTACTCCCTATTACGAACTGACACAAGAGCAGAAAGACTACCTTTGGCACGGGCCACGTGAGAAGACGTGCATCGACACGTTCTTCCGCATGCTGGAAGAGAACCAATATAAAATCCAGTACCGTGTCATGCTGGCGCGCTACCGGGGAAAAACCGTTTGCCCCATATGCCACGGAACCCGATTAAAGAAAGAAGCCAATTACGTAAAAATAGGAGGACGTTCCGTTTCGCAGTTGGTAGACATTCCCATCTACGACCTAAAACAATTTTTCGACAAACTGGAGCTTGGCGAGCACGATGCACTGATAGCCAAACGTATCCTTACGGAAATAAACAGCCGCATCCGGTTTCTGCTGGATGTGGGACTGGGCTACCTCACCCTCAACCGGCTAAGCAATACCCTCTCGGGAGGAGAAAGCCAGCGTATCAATCTGGCCACTTCATTGGGCAGCAGCCTGGTAGGTTCCCTATACATCCTGGACGAACCGAGTATCGGATTGCACAGCCGCGATACGGGACGCTTGATTAAAGTGCTCCGCCAATTGCAGGAATTAGGCAACACGGTGGTGGTCGTGGAACACGATGAAGAAATCATCCGTGCGGCCGATTACATTATCGACATTGGCCCCAAAGCCGGACGATTAGGCGGCGAAGTGGTATACCAAGGCGACATGAAGGACTTGCAAAAAGGCAGCGGCAGCTACACTGTACGCTATCTGTTAGGAGAAGAAAAGATTCCTGTCCCGGCCACCCATCGCCAATGGAACAACTACATCGAAGTAACAGGTGCCCGACAAAACAACCTATGCGGCATAGATGTCAAATTCCCGCTAAACGTCATGACCGTCGTTACCGGTGTCAGCGGCTCAGGAAAATCCACCCTCGTACGCGATATTTTCTACCGTGCCCTGAAACGGGAGTACAGCGAAAGCAGTGAACGTCCGGGAGAATACATCGCCCTGAAAGGAGATATCCGGATGGTAAAGGACATTGAATTCATCGACCAGAACCCGATTGGCAAATCGTCACGCAGCAATCCGGTGACTTACATCAAAGCGTATGATGAGATACGCAAGCTGTTCGCCGACCAGCCTCTTGCCAAACAAATGGGTTATACGGCAGGGTACTTTTCCTTCAATACGGAAGGAGGACGCTGCGAAGAGTGCAAAGGCGAAGGAACCGTCACGGTGGAAATGCAATTCATGGCCGACCTGGTGCTGGAATGCGAATCCTGCCACGGCAAACGTTTCAAGAACGACACACTGGAAGTGAAATTCCACAATCAGAATATTTATGATATTCTTGAAATGACAGTCAACCAGGCGGCAGAGTTCTTTACCGAACACAAACAAGCTAAAATCGTAAAGAAACTGAAACCCTTGCAAGATGTCGGCTTGGGCTATATCAAACTGGGACAATCCTCCTCCACCCTATCCGGAGGAGAAAACCAGCGTGTGAAACTGGCTTATTTCTTAAGCTTAGAGAAGATAGATCCCACTATTTTCGTCTTTGACGAACCCACCACCGGACTTCATTTCCATGATATAAAAAAACTGTTGGAGGTATTTGATGCCTTGATATCCAAGGGGCATACAGTCATCATCATCGAGCACAACTTAGATGTGGTGAAGTGCGCCGACTATGTCATTGATTTAGGTCCCGAAGGTGGCAATAAAGGCGGCAACCTTGTAGTTGCCGGCACACCGGAGGAGGTAGCAGCCTGCGCGGCTTCCTATACCGGACAATACTTACAGGAAAAGTTACATGAAGACGAGGTAAGTCACGGCTAAATCCCGACAATAAAACGATGTATCTACGTGCTTCTGGTGACTTTCCAGCTACCTTGAAAGCTGAGATTTTCTCACACAATATTCCTCCGTACATGAATCTATGTACCAAATAAATTCTACCTTTGCGGAGCAACATCTTCCCCTTAGGGCGTTGTATTGTTCCGTTTTTTATATAACTTTGCAGCGATGTTTCAAGAACGGAGGTTCCAAAACATCCGTATAATATAATAAAGGAAGCGTTCATGCTTTATCCTCGTTTCTGAAATCGCCAATTTTAAGACTAAAAGGATAAACAATACAGACGCTCATCGATTCTATACATTATGTCCGGTCAGGACATGTGTTATGGCATTGCGTGGGGAAGATGTTGTTTATTTTTAGTCGAAGTGTTTGGCGATACTTAGAAACGGATAAACGATCGGTCCTCACGCTTTCGTTTGAGTAACATCGTCACCGGAGGATCGTGGCGACCCAACACGACACACAATGATATTCAATTCTTTTGAGTTCCTGCTATTCCTGCCCATAGTATTCATCCTTTATTGGTATGTATTCAAGGCTCTAAAATGGCAAAACCTTTTTATCGTCGCAGCCAGTTACGTGTTTTACGGATGGTGGGACTGGCGTTTCCTGATTCTCATTTTTCTTACCACATGTTGCAGCTATGCGAGTGGTTTGATGATTGAACGTCATGAAGGGCAGCGACACAAGCAGAAAGCGATCTGTGCGGCCAATATCATCCTGAACTTGCTTATTCTCGGTTACTTCAAATACTGCAATTTCTTTGGAGAAAACTTTGCCTTGCTACTCCGCCGGTTCGGGCTGCAAGCACATTGGACAACCCTGGACATCCTGCTGCCGGTAGGAATCAGTTTCTATACATTCCAGGCGTTAAGCTATACCATCGATGTATATCATCATAAATTGCAAGCCACCCGCAATCTTCCGGCATTCTTTGCGTTCATCAGCTTTTTTCCACAACTGGTAGCGGGTCCTATCGAACGGGCCACCCACTTACTTCCCCAGTTCCTCGTCTCCCGATCCTTCGACTACAATAAAGCCACGGACGGCATGTGCCAAATACTTTGGGGACTATTCAAGAAAATGGTCATAGCGGACAATTGTGCCACCGCCGTAAACCAAATATTCAACGAATACCAGAGCTTGAACGGAGTCACTCTTTTTACGGGGGCGTTTCTGTTCACCTTCCAGATATACGGCGACTTCTCGGGGTACTCCGACATCGCCATAGGCACGGCCCGCCTGTTCGGCATCCAGTTGATGAGAAACTTCAACGTGCCTTATTTCTCCCGAGACATCGCGGAATTCTGGCGCCGTTGGCACATTTCGCTCACCACATGGTTTCGCGACTATATCTACATTCCCTTGGGTGGAAGCCACCATGGCAAATGGAAGACAGCCCGCAATACCCTTATCATTTTCCTGACAAGCGGTTTCTGGCATGGTGCCAACTGGACATTCGTCCTTTGGGGAGCCTATCACGCCATGTTGTTTTTCCCCTTGTTCATCCTCGGGCGAAACCGAAAACACACCGATATCGTGGCACACGGCAAGCGTCTTCCCTCCCTGCGAGAAAGCATGCAAATGGCGATTACCTTCCTGCTGGTACTCATCGGATGGATCGTATTTCGCGCCGAACACATCGGACAAGCCTGCAACTACATATCCCGCATGGTAACACAGCTTCATCCGTGTCTTCCCGAATACGGGAAAAAATCCATACTGTTTATCACCGCATTGATTTTCATGGAATGGATACAACGAGACAAAGAACACGGATTGCAATTTGCCCCAAACTTTCTGTCCCCACACAGCCGCCGCAATCAAGTTTTACGTTGGAGCGTCTATTTATGCGTTTCACTATTCGTTCTCATATTCGCCGGCACACAAGCCGAATTCATCTATTTCCAATTCTAAATCCAACCGTCATGAACACATTTCTTACCAGATTTCTTATTCGAGTCCTCCTCTTGGGAATCACAACCGCACTCTCGTTGATTACGCTGCAAGTCCTTCTCCCTGAACGACAAGACGATTACCTGCAAGCTTACAATCAGAAATGCCGGCTTTTGGAGACGATTCCCTCCCCGCGAATCATCTTCATTGGCGGAAGCAATCTGGCATTCAGCCTTGACAGCCACCGTATACAGGACTCCCTGCACCTGCCCGTCATCAATTACGGCCTACACGCCGGAATAGGATTGAAATATATGGTAGACGACATAGCGACCTACGCCCAAAAAGGAGATATATTGGTTTTCGCACCGGAATATTCACATTTCTACGGTGCCATGTACGGAGAAAGTGTAGCCATCACAGGCTTGTTGGCCGCAAGCCACTGGAAAAAGCTCCATTTACTGAATATCCGACAAATCATAAATGTCATATGCGGACTGCCTCACCACATCTCCGTCAAGCTGCTACCCTCCATACCAAACGAAAGAACCTATTCAGCTTCCAATTTCAATGAATACGGAGACGAGGCAAAACATTGGGAACTAAGTTCAATGCCTTATATAAAAACCAACAGTATCAAAGGAACATTCGATTCGGAATTCGGGAACTACTTCGTCTCTCAAATCCGCAATCTTCAACAAAAATGCCAAGTATATCTCATTCCCCCAGTCTATCGGGAAAGCAATTTCAAACTCAACAGAGAGAAAGTGAAGAAAGTAGCCGATTTTTTACAAGAAGCGCAATGTCCCTATCTTGTCACACCGGTGCGACATGTCCTGCCGGACAGTTGCGCCTACGACACAGAGTATCACATGAACCGGTCGGGAGTGGACATTTACACGTCACGCATCATTGAAGAACTGAAACAAGCCATAAGGATTCCCGCTCAAACACAAGAACCAGACTTTCCCATAAAGGTCTTGCACACACCAATGCAGAATTCAGACGCCTGCACTCCCCTTACCGGAACTGTTTCTTCATCCATTCAATGGATTTGCGATTGCTCTCCGGAAAACGCCAATGGGAGGAGGTGGGAGTAATTACCACCACTTTGGGGGCTGTCACGGCATTGACTGCCGCCTGGACAGAAGTCGGAGGACAGGTATTATCATTGTAGCCGAAGGAATAAAAGCCGGGAATGGTCAATGTCCTGGCAAAGTTCACCACATCGTAATAGGCCAATGTCCGGCAGGCTGTCTCCGTATCAACCGGCAATTTGTTTTCCTTTCCGGACATGAACAGACGCGGCCAACCGCTGGCACGCCCATGCAGGAAACCGGTCACATCGCACAATGCCGGATAGAAAGCGGCTACGAAAGTCACCCGTTTATCCAGTCCAGCTGTGACAATACTCAATGCGCCGCCCTGGCTGCCTCCACAGACTCCCACATTCTTTCCGTCGAACTCCGGCAAAGAACAGAGATAATCCACCGCCCGGACACAACCCAAATAGACATCCTTATAGTAATAGGTATCCTTGTCGCCTATGCCTTCCAACCAGTAATCGCCCAGTTCCTGCTGCTTGGCTTTCATCTCCTCGTCCGATACCACGGGAGAAATTCCATGAATCTCAATGGCCAACGTAATGAATCCTTCTTCGGCATACGATGACGACGCGCCGGTCCGCTTCACGCCCGCACCGGGAGGAACCATCAACACCGGATATTTCCCTTCCGCACGTGGCTTGGACAAATAGCCGTAGACACAACGTCCTTCCCGGGAACAAGGCAATTTGACAATGGAGACTTCCACCTTATCTGTAGAAAGTTCCGGCATAGGAGTGACTTCCACCTCCATAGGGACTTTCGCCGCCTGCTTCATGGCTTTCTCCCAAAACTTCCGGAAATCCTCAGGCATTTCCGTCACACTGCGGATGTCCTCCGGAGAAAAAGCGACCTTCAACGTTTCCTTGTAATTCTCACCGTTGAAAGCAAAACGGACATGACAATAGCGGAATCCGGGTTGCTTCATGGTACCGAACGGCACGACCGCCTCTCCATTCCTAAAAAGAACCGTTCCTTTTTTATCTACCGGAAGCATATCGTCACCAGCTTCAAAGGAAACCTGCACACTATCAAGAGGCACCCCGCCCGCAAAACCAAAAATCTTTACCGCAGCCTCCTCTCCCGTACGGTAGCAACGGTCGGGATGGGTGGTCGTAACCAAATAATCGAAATAAGCACGGGACGCCTTGGTAATCTGCGCCAAGACCGTGTGAGATCCCCCGACCAGACATAACACAAAAATAAAAATGTTTCTCATATAGCAATTTTTACGCAGGCTTGCTATCCTACGGTGAATAATGTTTTCTATGCCGGAAAAAGAAACAAAAAGCCCGAAAAGACAACGCCAGCGGAAAACCAACGGCAGCTTATCTTGCATCCGGATCTTTTTCCATCTTCTTTAAATCTTCCTCTCTCTTCTCCGCCAGTTTTTCTTTTTTACGAAGCAACAGCCACAAAAGCGCAATGATGACATAGGACAAGCCTATGGTCCCGTATTTCTCCAAATCACCGATTTCCGTATTACGGGGAAGAAAATAGATGGCCATGCCTGTAGTGTAAAGAAACAATAAAAAAGGGAGCCAGACGGAACGTTTATATCTTCTCATACGTTGTTTTTTCCCCTTTTTTATACCAAATCATGAATAACACAAATGCCAGCAAGGTGCAGGTTCCGCCTATTATATAAGAAACCATCGGAGACAAAGAAAATCCTTCACCGGCAATGCAAATATAGGTAGAACATACACAGGTCATAAACAATGCAGGAACCAATGTGATAAAATAGTTCCCTTTAACACGTATCAGATAAACAGTGATGGCCCACAGAGTAAATACAGAAAGAGTCTGGTTGCACCAGGCAAAGTAGCGCCATATAATCTTGAATCCCTGCGCATCGGCCAGGCTGTAACACAAAATCCCCGCCGTGATGCAAAAAAGAGGGACGCATATCATCAGACGTTTCGCTACACCACGCTGTTCAAGGTGGAAGAAGTCGGCCACCATCAGACGAGCCGAACGGAGGGCTGTATCTCCACTCGTAATAGGTGCCGCCACAATGCCTAATATAGCCAGAATACTGCCAAACGTCCCCAGCCACTCTACCGATATATGTGTAGCTACATACGCAGCCACATTCGTCACTTTGGTTCCGTTTTCGTCCATAAACTCGGTTCCGTATTTGCCAAAGAAATAAGTAGCCACGGCAGCCCAAATCAAAGCCACAATGCCTTCCGTCACCATAGCCCCATAAAAAATAGGACGGCATTGCTTCTCATTCTTCATACAACGAGCCATTAAAGGAGATTGAGTGGCATGAAAACCACTGATGGCTCCGCACGCAATGGAGATAAACATCATCGGAAAAATGGGACCGCTCTCATACTTGGTTCCAAAACCTTCCCACATCTCGGGCAAGGCGGGTTGGTTGACAAACATGGCTATCAGCAAGCCAAAAGCCATAAACAACAACGCAATGGCAAACAACGGATAAATCCGCCCGATGATTTTATCGACCGGACAAAGGGTAGCCATAATATAATAGACAAAAATAACAATCATCCAAAAATAGGCATTCATCCACATGGGAGTCATGCCAGCCAGCAATTCGGCCGGACCGGAGATGAACACGGCTCCAACCAGCACCATCAGCACCACGGAAAAAACGGTCATCACCTTACGAGTGCGGTCTCCCAAGTATCGCCCTATCAACTCCGGCAAGCTCTCCCCATCATGACGAAGAGAAAGAGCACCACTGAAGAAATCGTGTACAGCACCGGCAAAAATAGTTCCAAACACAATCCACAAGTAAGAAGCCGTTCCGAACTGCGCCCCCATAATGGCACCGAAAATCGGACCAAGCCCGGCAATGTTGAGAAACTGAATCATAAAAATCTTCCAGTTGGGAAGTACCAGATAATCCACCCCGTCAGCCTTTGTATAAGCGGGTGTTTTCCGGTTTACATCAGGTTTGAAGATACGCTCCACAAAGCGTCCGTAAATGAAATATCCCCCTATCAGAAAAAAGAGGGCCAAAGTAAATGTAATCATAACATAGTTGGTTTTCGCACCGCAAAAATAACAATTTAAAAGTTTTCCTACACGCCAAAATATAAAAATTATCATGTACATTTGCAGAAAAAACAAAAAACATGTCTGTAAACGCTATATGCCATAAGGCTTTTATGAAAGGAATACTCTTTTTACTGTCCTGTCTGTCTGTCTGCCCGCTTTTCGCACAAGAAATGCCATTTTCATTGGCCAAGGCTTCCCAATACCCCAAACAGGAGATACGGGCCGTATGGATTACCGTCCTGAACAGTCTGGACTGGCCCGATACAAAAGCCTTGTCCCCCCAAAGCATAGCCAAGCAAAAAAAGGAGATTTGTGAAGAATTGGATCGATTCAAGACAGCCCACTTCAACACGATACTGATGCAGACAAGAGTACGAGGAGATGTGATTTACCCTTCCCAAATAGAGCCTTACACCGATGCCCTGACCGGTACATGCGGCAAAGATCCCGGATACGATCCGCTAGCATTCATCATAGAAGAGTGCCACAAGCGCGGTATGGAGTTCCATGCATGGATAGTAGCCATCCCCATAGGAAATGACCAATATGTCCGAAGGCAAGGCAAACAGTCGCTTGTGCAAAAAAAACGTTCCCTATGCATGCATTACCAAAAATGCTGGTATCTGAATCCCGGGTATCCGGAAGCAAAGGAGTATCTGTTTTCCATCGTCAAGGAAATCGTCACCCGTTATGATGTAGACGGTATCAATTTCGATTACATCCGCTATCCGGACGGAAGAACCCGAATACCCGACCAGGCAACGTTCCGCAAATATGGAAAAGGAAAAAGCCTGGCACAATGGCGACGCGACAACATCACCGAAATGATACGCTATATATATAAAGGTGTAAAAGAAATCAAACCATACATTAAAATAGGAAGTTCGCCACTTGGAAAATATCGGGACACCAACCGATACTCTTCTCGTGGCTGGAATGCATACAATACCGTGTTTCAGGATGCGCAATACTGGTTGAAGGAAGGAATCCACGATGTTATTTTTCCGATGATTTATTTCCGGGAAGAAAACTTTTATCCTTTTGTACTGGACTGGAAAGAAAACAGCAACGGACGCATGGTCGCTCCCGGCCTGGGCATTTATTTCCTGGAAGAAGCCGGCTGGCCACTCCGTGACGTAGAACAGCAAATCTATTTTACCCGTAGCGCAAATGTTTCCGGCCAAGCCTATTTCAGAGCGCGCTTTTTACTAAAAAACTGTTCGGACCTTTTTGATATGATTAAACAAGAGGCATACCCTTATCCGACATTGATTCCACCCATGAGGTGGCAGGACAGCATTCCCCCCACTCATCCGGCCAATCTTACCATAAAGGAGGATAACGGAAAAATAATTTTGTCATGGGATGCTTCGCAAGACAATTCCAGGCGTTCCGCTACCGATACGGGCATACGATATCAGGTGTATGCATCCCCTACGCTTCCCGTTGACATGACCAATCCCCGGTACCTTTTGGCTACTTATTTAAAAGATACTCACTTTACCCTTCCTGCAGAAAAAGGAAAAGAGCTTCATTTTACCGTCACGGCAGTAGATTGTTACGGCAATGAGAGTACACCGGAAAAATATAATGCCCCCCCAAAGGAACAGGGTTCTGCCGCCTGCCGGTGCCTCATGTCCGTATCGGAAGTACCTGGAGCTGCTTCTATAATCATAGAAGACGCATACGGAAGAGAAGTACTTACACAACCGTATCAGAAAGAGTTTCCTATCGGCTCTCTTGCAAAAGGAGCCTATACATTAAAGGTCATGAATGTCAATAACATGGTTTTAAAGAAAAAGATGTTTCTGAAAGTGGAATAAAAGTCTACCCTATCAAAACATAGGCACGATAAGAAGTATGCGGAGTGACCGGCACCAAAGAGAGATACCCCGACCGGATACGTCCGTTTGATACATACAGAGGATATTCCGATTGACAACGAAGATGTTCATTTAAAAGGGCCTGACTGTTTCTACAATAAGAAACGGTAAAAAAGCCTTTCGCGCCTTCCGCTACATAACGGTCATGGAAAAGACGAGCCACTACCCCCATGTTCATACGCAAATTAATTTCGACACAAGGATGAATACGATAAAAAGGAAAATCGGGAAACAGACAAATCATCATATCTACCCCCAAATATCCTTGATAACCGGTTTCATGTAACCAATCGGAAAGCAACTTCATAAGAACCGATTTCAGTTTATGCAAATCGTCCCGAGCTATTTTCTCGCACAAGATACACTCTATTTCGTCATCAGTAGCCAGCATATTCCCTTGATATGCTCCGTTGGAATCAGTTTGAAACAAAGAATAGCCCACAAAGCATACGTTACCGTTTTCCGCATAAAACTCCATGGCAAAATCCATCACCTTATTATATAAAGGCTCTACCACAATGCCTCCCTGCCCTTTTAAAATACGGCGACACCAATTAGCCAGAAGCGGTTCATACGTACCGCGTCCACAACGTAATCCCTTTCCACTACTCGAATAGGGAGCTTTCAACAACGTTTGGGAGCACGCCGACAAGGCAGATTCCACTTCTTGCTCGGTAGCACAATAGACAGACGATCCACAAAAAGAATCGGAAAGGAGCAACCGAGGCAACAAACGGACAGCTGAAAGGCGGGAAGATAAAATACGAATTTGAAGTATCATTTCCACAGAAAGCAACAGTTCATCTCGCACTCCCCATAAATGCAACTGTTTCCGTAAAGCCAGATTCCAACCCCATGGTTGCACTCGCCCAAATTCAGGAACTTGCCGAATAGAACACCATTCGATTCCGGACAACAAGCCGGCCGACTCAAACTCTTCTCTTTGCGCCTCCCCAATGGAAGGGACTAACACGGCCTCTTTTTCTCCGGCCCACCATGCCGGGAGAGTAGCCAAGTCATTCGCCATTTGTCTGGCAGATGCCGGAGACTGATAATTTTCATTGTTGTTGCCCAATGCCAAATCATTATCAGGATTAAATAAATGAAGGGTCGGAATCATACCGTTCTTTTCTTTGTCGGTACAAAGATAATACGAACGAAGTAAACTTTCCTCATTTCGTAGCACCCTTTTAAGAATGATGACTTTTGTTCCATAGGCTATGAGACCTCATTTCAATCATTTGGAACAACAATGAAACCGGTAAAATGATGGCAATCAAATCAGTGTGGCTTGTCTTTTCCTGATTTCACCAGATGTTTTTTTGATAATAAACGTAATCCGTAAACGATCCTTTCAACTGTTTCTAAGATATTCTTTACTTTTTTGTTTAAAATTACTAATATCTAAACAGTTATATATCTAAATTAATACATTTATAAAGAAATTGTTCGTAATTTCGCAACGGAATTAAAAATCAATTCATTATGAAACGTACAATCTTTATGGTAACAGTCCTGGCAGGGAGCTTATGCTTTACAGGATGTGTAAGCAAGAAAGAGTTAGTCAATTTACAGACCAATTATGATAAGTTGAAAACCGAACATACCGATTTAAACAAGTCATATCAGGATGCACAAATTCAGCTAGCGGAATTCCGTGCTCAAACCAAAAGTCTGGAAGAACGGTTGGCCGAAGCACAGCAGAAAAACAAAGAGTTACGAACCGACTACGCCAATTTGCAAGGTTCGCTCGACAAGAGTATCCAGCAAAACTCTCAGGGGAACATCAACATCTCCAAACTGGTAGACGAAATCAACGCCTCCAACAAATACATCAAACAATTAGTGGATGCCAAAACCAAATCCGACTCCTTGAATATGGTACTGACAAACAACCTGACCCGTTCGCTAAGCCGGGAAGAGCTACAGGAAGTAGACATCAAGGTATTGAAAGGAGTTGTTTACATTTCTTTGGCTGACAATATGTTGTACAAATCAGGAAGTTACGAAATAAACGAACGGGCCGGAGAAACATTGAGCAAGATTGCCAAAATCATTACCGATTACAAAGATTACGAAGTATTGGTAGAAGGAAATACAGACAATGTTCCCATTTCCCGAACAAACATCCGCAACAACTGGGATTTGAGCACCTTGCGTGCTTCATCAGTCGTACAGGCTTTGCAAAACAAATACGGAGTGGACCCGAAACGTCTGACCGCCGCCGGCCGAGGAGAATATAACCCCATAGCCGATAATGACACGGAACTGGGCAAACAGCGTAACCGACGTACCCAGATTATCGTCACTCCTAAGCTTGACCAATTCCTAGAGTTGATTGATGAAGCTCCGGAATCGTCAGAAAACGCGCAGGACAATTCCGAGACAGTTTCTAACACACCGGACAACGAACAATAAATAATCTCTTCTTGCATTGCAAAAGCAAATCTCATGGCGATAGGCATTCTTTCGGAAGCCTATCGCCATATTTTTTCCAAAAGCCAATCACAGCAAAGTCATTTCCAATGCTTTACCATATTATTAGTAAACGCCTTTTTAAAGCACAACTTTTCTCTTCCTACCTTATCAACCTAAATGTATAATTGATGCAAATTTTGCAATCTCTACTTTGCAATTGCAGGAATTAATATTATCTTTGCGAACAAATTTCAACAAAAGAATGGAAATCTTTTACCAAACACACGCATATCTTGTTGAGCATACTAATGCCGCGGTTCGTCGCAACCTCATGAACGAAATCAACTGGAATGACCGTCTTATAGGCATTAAAGGTACACGTGGAGTAGGTAAAACGACTTTTCTGCTTCAATATGCTAAAGAGAAGTTTGGAACGGATCGGTCGTGTCTGTATGTAAACATGAACAACTTCTATTTCCAAAGTCACAGCATAGCTGATTTTGCAGAAGAGTTCTATAAACGTGGAGGAAAAGTACTTCTTATCGACCAAGTTTTCAAACATCCCAATTGGAGTAAAGAATTACGTATATGTTATGACCTGTATCCCAATCTTAAAATTGTATTTACCGGTTCATCGGTTATGAGCCTGAAAGAAGAAAATCCGGAATTAAACGGAATTGTTCATTCCTACAATTTACGAGGATTCTCATTCCGCGAATTTCTGAACCTACAAACCGGAAATAATTTTCCTTTTTACACGTTGAACGAAATATTGGAAAACCACGAACAAATTGTCAAAACTATACTTCCCAAAGTACGGCCTCTCAGCTATTTCCAAGACTATTTACACCATGGATTCTATCCTTTCTTTCTGGAAAAACGAAATTTTTCAGAGAACTTATTGAAGACTATGAACATGATGATTGAAGTAGACATACTTTTAATCAAACAAATTGAACTGAAATATCTTTCAAAAATAAAGAAATTATTATATTTGCTGGCAGTTGACAGACCTGCAGCTCCAAACGTAAGTCAGTTGGCTACGGATATCCAGACTTCACGAGCTACAGTGATGAATTATATCAAGTATCTGGCGGATTCGCGTCTGATTAATATGGTTTACCCGAAAGGAGAATCCTTCCCCAAAAAACCGTCAAAGATTATGATGCACAATACTAACTTGATATATTCCATCTATCCTGTCAAAGTAGAAGAACAAGATGTATTGGAAACTTTTTTCCTGAATACTATGTATAAAGACCATAAACTATACAAAGGAGATAAAGGGACTTCATTTCTTGTTGACGGTCAGATGCATTTTCGTATTTGTGGAGAAGGCTGTAAATTAAAAAACAACCCGAATACGTATTATGCGATGCACAAAATAGAAATAGGACACCATAACCAAATACCTCTTTGGCTATTTGGTTTTTTATATTAACTCGAATAAACAGAAATTTTTTACTAATAATTTAACTGTTATGACTAAACAAAAAAAATTTATCACATGTGATGGAAACCAGGCCGCTGCGCATATCTCGTATATGTTCTCGGAAGTAGCAGCCATCTATCCTATCACTCCGTCATCTACAATGGCAGAATATGTAGATGAATGGGCAGCTCAAGGTCGTAAAAACATCTTCGGTGAAACTGTCTTGGTACAAGAAATGCAATCAGAAGGTGGTGCGGCAGGCGCTGTTCACGGTTCACTGCAAGCAGGAGCATTAACTACTACCTACACCGCCTCTCAGGGACTTCTGCTGATGATCCCGAACATGTATAAGATTGCCGGTGAATTCTTGCCTTGTGTATTCCACGTATCGGCTCGTACACTAGCTTCTCATTCATTATGCATTTTCGGTGACCACCAAGATGTAATGTCTACACGCCAGACAGGTTTTGCCATGTTGGCTGAAGGTTCTGTACAGGAAGTTATGGACTTGGCTGGTGTCGCTCACTTGGCCACTATTAAATCACGTGTTCCATTCGTTAACTTCTTCGATGGTTTCCGTACTTCTCACGAAATTCAGAAAATCGAAATGTTGGAGAACGAGGACTTGGCTCCCCTGATTGACCAGAAAGCACTGGCGGAATTCCGTAGCCGCGCATTGTCACCAGAGCATCCAGTAGCACGTGGTATGGCTGAAAACCCGGATACGTTCTTCACTCACCGCGAATCATGCAATCCGTATTACAATGCGGTTCCGGCCATCGTCGAAGAGTACATGGACAAAATATCTGAAATCACCGGTCGCAAATACGGCCTGTTCAATTATTATGGTGCAGAAGATGCGGAACGTGTTATCATTGCTATGGGCTCTGTAACGGAAGCTGCTCATGAAGCCATTGACTACTTGGTAGCTAAAGGCGAAAAAGTAGGTTTGGTTTCTGTACATTTGTACCGTCCGTTCTCTGCAAAACATTTCTTGGCAGCCGTTCCTAAAACTGTTAAACGCATTGCCGTACTCGACAGAACAAAAGAACCGGGCGCAAACGGTGAACCTCTGTATTTGGATGTAAAAGAATGCTTCTATGGAACAGAAAACGCTCCTGAAATCGTAGGTGGACGTTACGGTTTAGGCTCAAACGATACGACCCCATCTCAAATTCTGGCTGTATACAAGAACTTGGCACTCCCGACTCCGAAGAACCATTTCACTTTGGGTATCGTAGACGATGTAACCTTTACTTCTCTGCCTAAAGAAGAGGAAATCGCTTTAGGTGGCGCTGGTATGTTTGAAGCTAAATTCTATGGTTTAGGTGCTGATGGTACAGTAGGCGCAAACAAGAACTCTGTAAAGATTATCGGTGACAACACTAACAAACATTGTCAGGCATACTTTTCTTATGACTCTAAAAAATCTGGAGGTTTTACCTGCTCTCACTTACGTTTCGGTGACAATCCTATCCGTTCCACTTACTTGGTAAACACTCCCAATTTCGTTGCTTGCCACGTTCAGGCATACCTCCGTATGTACGATGTTACACGCGGTTTGCAAGAGAACGGTACCTTCTTATTGAATACGATTTGGGAAGGAGATGAATTGATTCACAATTTGCCCAATAATATCAAACGTTATTTTGCACAAAAGAATATAAAAGTTTACTATATTAATGCAACCAAGATTGCACAGGAAATTGGTTTGGGTAATCGTACCAACACCATCCTTCAGTCTGCATTCTTCCGTATCACAGGCGTTATCCCTGTAGATTTGGCCATCGAACAAATGAAAAAATTTATTGTGAAGTCATACGGTAAGAAAGGGGAAGACGTAGTAAATAAGAACTATGCAGCTGTTGACCGTGGCGGCGAATACAAAGAATTGGTTGTAGACAAAGCATGGGCCAATTTGGCTAATGAAGAAGTCGCTGCAAACAATGACCCCGCATTTATCAATGAAGTAGTTCGTCCTATTAATGCACAAAACGGTGATTTACTTCCAGTTTCAGCGTTTAAAGGTATTGAAGACGGTACTTGGCATCAAGGAACTTCTGCATACGAAAAACGCGGTGTAGCTGCATTTGTTCCGACTTGGACTCCGGAAAACTGTATCCAATGTAACAAGTGTGCATACGTTTGTCCTCATGCTTGTATCCGTCCGTTCGTTATGGACGAGAACGAAGTGGCCGGATTCGGAGCTACCACTCTCGAAATGAAAGCTCCAGCGGCCATGAAGGGTATGCATTTCCGTATGCAGGTGGGCGTTATGGACTGTTTGGGTTGCGGCAACTGTGTTGACGTATGTCCGGGTAACCCGAAAGCCGGTGGCAAAGCTTTGGCTATGGCTCCATTGGAAGGTCAATTGGGCGAAGCTGCCAACTGGGAATATTGTGTGAAGAATGTGAAGAGCAAACAAGATTTGGTTGACATCAAGTCTAACCCGAAAAACTCTCAGTTTGCTACTCCATTGTTTGAATTCTCTGGCGCTTGCTCTGGTTGTGGTGAAACTCCGTATGTGAAACTGATTTCTCAGTTATTCGGTGACCGCGAAATAGTAGCCAATGCTACTGGATGTTCTTCCATTTACTCTGGCTCAATTCCTTCTACTCCATATACTACAAACGAAAAAGGACAAGGTCCGGCTTGGGCAAACTCATTGTTCGAAGATTTCTGCGAATTCGGTTTGGGTATGGCTTTAGCCAATAAGAAAATGCGTGCTCGCATCGTTGAATTACTGAACGGTGCTATCGCTGCCGAAGGAACTCCCGCAGAATTCAAAGCTGCTGCCCAGAAATGGATTGAAGGCAAAGACGATGCAGATGCAAGCAAAGCAGCTACGGCAGAACTGCTTCCGATGATTGAAAAAGGAGCTGAGACGGGCTGCGAGGCTTGTGCTAAATTAAAAGAACTCAGCCATTATCTTGTTAAGAGAAGTCAATGGATTATCGGTGGTGACGGAGCATCCTATGATATCGGTTACGGTGGTTTGGATCATGTCATCGCATCAGGCGAAGATGTAAATATTCTAGTACTTGATACCGAAGTTTACTCTAATACTGGTGGACAATCTTCTAAAGCGACTCCACTTGGTGCTATCGCAAAATTTGCCGCTTCCGGTAAGAGAGTTCGCAAAAAAGATTTAGGTATGATTGCTACCACATATGGTTATGTATACGTTGCTCAGATTGCAATGGGTGCGGATCAAGCTCAATGCCTGAAGGCTATCCGCGAAGCCGAAGCATATCCAGGTCCTTCTATTATCATCGCATACGCTCCGTGTATCAACCATGGTTTGAAAAAAGGTATGGGTAAAGCGCAAGCTGAAGAAGCTGCTGCCGTAGCATGCGGTTATTGGCACTTGTGGCGTTTCAATCCAGCTTTGGAAGAAGAAGGTAAGAATCCGTTCTCACTCGATTCGAAGGAACCGGCATGGGATGGTTTCCAAGACTTCTTGAAAGGTGAGGTTCGTTTTGCATCTGTAATGAAACAATATCCGGAAGAAGCAGCTTCCTTATTTGAAGCTTGCGAAGACATGGCCAAAAAACGTTATGCAAGTTACTTGCGTATGGCCAATATGGATTGGAGTAAATAAAATGTGAACATTTAACTACCGCTCATGTCACAGAGCGAAGTGCTCCCAGAAGTTGGACGAGTTAAACATTATTCAATAATTAGGAAGAGTTCGGTGCAATACCGGACTCTTTCCTTGTAATCGACTCTTAATTCTCTTACTATTGTAATAATCAATATATTCTTCCAATTTTTCTATAAATCCTTCTTCTGCCGATTCAAACTTCTCAACATATAACAGCTCTGATTTCAAGACGCTAAAGAAATTCTTCATCATACCGTTATCCAGACAGTTCCCTTTTCGTGAAATACTTATCAGCCACCGCAAAAAGCACAACAGATTTTTCTGAAAAAGATATAGGCAATACAACAATGAAATCGGTCGTACAAAACCAACGCCATGAAGCCATACTCTATGAACAGTACAAGACTTACCACACTATACCTCTACACTTTTTTACGCGCTCCCCTTACTCATTCAACCCTTTTAAAGGCACACCATAAATTACCTTCCGGAACAGGAGCTTCCAACTCTATCATTTCTTTAGAAACTGGATGAATAAAACGTATTTTACGAGCATGCAGACAAATACTTCCATCTGAATTGGAACGAGAGAAACCATATTTTAAATCTCCTTTTATAGGTGATCCTATCTTTGCCAGTTGGCAACGAATCTGATGATGACGTCCTGTCTTCAAATCAACTTCCAACAAATAATAATTATTCGAGCGAGCTATCAGTTTATAATGCAGTACTGCTCTTTTAGCATTTTTTTCTTCTCTATCATATGCATACGATTTATTCTGTCTTTCATTACGAATCAAATAATGGGTAATCTCAGCTTCTTCTTGTTTAGGGCACTCCTTTACAATAGCCCAATATGTCTTTTTCACTTCACCATTCTTAAACATCTCATTCAAACGGGAAAGAGCTTTACTTGTCTTAGCAAAGATAACCAAACCACTTACAGGCCTATCCAAACGATGCGTAACTCCTACAAATACATTACCAAGTTTCTGATATTTTTCCTTTAAATACCGCTTTACCATCTCCGAAAGGGGAAGATCACCGGTTTTATCTCCCTGTACAATTTCTGAAGCTGTCTTATTGACAACCAGAATATGATTATCCTCGTATACTATTTCCATACCCACATAAAAAAGCACTACAGATTATATATGAAGTATAATCTGTAGTGAATATATAGAATTTAACAGTTATTCCCCACTAAAAGAATTACATATTCATACCGCCATCAACCTGAATCACCTGGCCTGATACATACGAAGACATATCTGAAGCCAAGAATGTAGCTATGTTGGCTACGTCTTCAGGAGTACCGCCACGCCGCAAAGGAATCTTCTTACACCACTCGTTTTTCACCTCATCACTTAATTGGGCAGTCATGTCCGTAATAATGAAGCCAGGAGCAATGGCATTGGCACGAATACCACGGGAACCTAATTCCTGAGCTATAGATTTGGCAAGCCCAATCATTCCCGCTTTCGAAGCAGAATAGTTACATTGTCCAGCATTGCCATGAACACCTACCACAGAAGCCATATTGATAATGCTACCACATTTCTGCCGCATCATAATAGGAGTACATGCATGAATAAAATTAAAAGCAGATTTCAAATTCACTGCAATCACAGCATCCCATTGCGCTTCGCTCATACGCATCATCAACCCGTCTTTTGTTATACCCGCATTGTTTACCAAAATATCAATAGACCCAAAATCATCTTTAATCTGGTTCACCACTTTCTCAGTATCCCCAAAATTCGCAGCATTAGAAGCATATCCTTTTACTTTTACACCCAATGCAGCAATTTCTTTTTCTGTATTCTGTCCGTTTTCGTCAATGACCAAATCAGTGAATGCAATATTCGCACCTTCCGATGCAAATTTCAAAGCAACAGCTTTACCGATGCCACGTGCAGCTCCGGTTACAATTGCCGTTTTTCCAGTCAATAAACCCATAATTTTTCTTATTAAATATGTTACTTAAAAAATTTATTTCTTTCCTAACGCGCCAAAAACAAGACGCATTACGTATAATTTACTCTGTTCCGCAGACAAACCTGTCCCTATCAATCCACGAATAAAGGGTATTTCTATTCCTTTTATCGAATAATGAAGAATCTCAGCTGTCATATTCACGTCATCTATAGTAAAAACTCCTTTTTCTTTCCCTTCAGAAAGAACCTCCCGAAACAGTTTCATCTCGTTTTTATCGAAATCTTTCCGGCATGCCTCAACGGTCCATATATCACGAAAGAAATCGGCCCTTAATGTACCATTACGATAAACGACCTGTTTTATAGTTTCTAATCTGGCATAGATCAACTCAATAAGCTTTTCATCAGGAGAAATGTTCTTTTCTGAGACTTTCTTCATTTCCTCTGTTAGCATCTCAAGCTCAGACTCTACCACAGCCCAATAAATTTCCTCCTTACTTTTGAAATAAGTATATAATGTACGGCGTCCCTTCTCCGAGACCAATGCAATATCATTCATGGTTGTGTTTTCCACTCCATACTTTGCAAAAAGCTGCCGAGCAACATCTACTAATTTATTTCTCGTTTTTGATATAGCCATAGCCATATATAATAGATTGCACATTATAATAATGAATGTGCGAAAGTAGTATATTTCTTTTTATCATACAAGAAAAATAAAATGAATATTTAAATATACGTTAAAGATATAATATATAACTATCAGATTCACAACTATTTGTTTTGTATTTGTAGAGAATAATATAAAAATAAACAGCGAATAATTTGCAAACTAAAAAAAAAACAGTACCTTTGCACTCACAAAACAAAACAATACCGCGGAGTGGAGCAGTTGGTAGCTCGTTGGGCTCATAACCCAAAGGTCATTCGTTCGAGTCGGATCTCCGCAACAAAAAAGAACTGCAGAAATGTAGTTCTTTTTTATTAATAACGCAAGTTCGGGATAAGCCACATCTTAATAAAGTTGAATCGGTATCTTTTTCAGGCTACCGATTCTTTTGGTAATATCATTGATATTTAGCAGTTCCAAGCAATAAATACCATATCATGATTACCGAGAATAAACTTACTGAAATTATTGTATGCCCGATGATTTTTTGCAAGAAATTTGCGGTGCAACAAACCCAACCGCATAAGCGATGCTGAGATGATGATTGTTCTTGTCCTGTTTCATTCCGGCGGTTTCCGCAAAGGAAAGAGAGTGTAAGGAAAAACTCTTAAGAATCTCCACCGAAACTGTCGGAGTTTTCCGAAACTTTCTTAAGAATCTTTCCGAAAACTCCGACAGTTTTTCCGCTCCTTTCCTATATCCGTAAAGAGTATATTTTATCCATCTTCACTTTTGAGATAATCGCTTGTGAATTAACTGTTTGGAATGAAGGTAAGGAGTGCCGGTATGTTGCGGAGCTTCACTTTCGCACGGATACTTATTTCGAACTCACGTTATTTACTTGTGATATATGCAAGTTTCAGGAACATGATCAATGCCACAAAACAACGGGGCATAATCTCCGCAAATCGGTTGTAGGAGAACCTTTGCGGAAACAGATGTTTCCACTGCCCACATATATAAGACAGATAATAATGCTTGAAATTGCGGTAGGTGTTGAAGTGAAAACAGATCAGGATGGTAATGACCTCTGCATTGGACATCATGCGTTTTCTGTGGCGCTTAGGGGCGTCCGGAAATGACGGGATAGCTTTTTTGCTATCTCAATTCAAATTCCTTGCAGAAATCATCAGCAATACAGAAAAAATATCCTAAATTTGTACCATTAAAGTGAAAGGTCATTATGGACTTAATGGATTGTCGGGGGTATATCATGACATTGCCCATGGTTGAGGAGTGTCAGCCGTTTGACGAAGATATAGTCGTGTATAAGATATGCGGGAAATGGTTCGCCACAATCATCTTCTCGCGAGGGAATTATATCGCTGTCAAATGTGACCCCGACCGTGCAGTGCTTTTGCGTGATGAGTATTCGTCAATAACACCTGCATGGCATTACAACAAGCGATATTGGAACGACTTGTTGGTTACAGCCTTGCCTGAAAGTGTTGTCAAGCGAGAAATTCGCCACTCTTACTTTACAGTTATCCGTAAAAACGTTTCGCCCAAAGCCTTGCGGGAAGAGGTGCTTGCAATGGTATCCAAACAAGGTCTTGAAGATGATGCAATAATACCAGAATAATTAAAAACAGATATGGCAACAATCATAAAGAACGAAGAGAAAGATTTTCAGCCCAATCCGAACAAGATAGATGGATTCAGGTTATTGACAGATAAAACAAGAGAGCAAAGAGACATCAATCCGCAATGGCTTAACTTTGATGTGCGAAAGCTCAATCCCGGAGAATGCAATGCTGCCTATCATTTCCATCGTTATGCGGAAGAACTATTTGTTATACAGCAAGGAGAAGTTTCGTTACGCACTCCTCAAGGCGTGGAAATAGTAAAATCGGGAGATATGATATTCTTCGAGTCGGGAGAAAGCGGTGCTCACCAACTTTATAACCATACGGACGAACCCTGTATATTCTTGGATATACGTACTTATATCGGTCATGACATTTGCGAATATCCCGACTCCAATAAAATCATAATAGTGCCCAACGGAGAAACTTTCAAGCGTGATGAACAGCATAGTTATTTTGAAGGAGAAGAAAACATTCGTGATATTTGGAATAAATTGAATTAGTCAAGACTTAATCTGACAGTTACGTATAAAAAACATAAATTCGTGCGACATTACCGCTTTCCATAGAACAGCACCTTAAATGTACTTCGCATAATCCAATCTTTTTTGGTTACAAAATTAGGTATCAGCGAGTTGTACATTGCTACGCAAAATTATGCAGAACTATGAAACGTGACGACACAAAGAAAAATCTTACTCGTTTTCGGGTAACGATTAGGCAACCGTTCTATTTCATTACCTTGCGTTTCTTTGCTAAATTGCTATTTCCCGTATTTCCGAGGTTTTCTGAGTAATGCATTTATATCAGTGCAAGATGCACTATTATTCCGATTTCGGTTGATTATTCCAGCGTTTTTCTGTAATTTTGAACTCTGAGAACATGGCGGCAATCATTTAAAGGTTATAGTTCAGCACTGTATATTTAATGCTTTTCGCTATATTCTTACATAATCAAACGAATAAATTAATCTTTATTTCGAACTCACGTTAAAATAAATGTCTTACATTTGTGGAGTTACACAAATAAAAGAGATACAAATAGAGATTTTATCATAATAATTTATAATTCATTTATTAACTAAAAAACCTATGAAAAATTTAAAATTAACTGCTGTATGCGCCGTATTGGCAGGTAGCGTAGTGTTTACTTCATGTATCGGTTCCTTTGCCCTGACAAACAAAGTGCTTGACTGGAACAAGCAATTGACCAACAACAATTTTGTAAACGAACTTATTTTTATCGGCTTACACATCGTACCGATATATGAGGTTTCTATATTGGCTGACGTATTAGTCATCAATTCTATCGAATTCTGGAGTGGAGACAACCCTGTTGCAGCAGGTACCGTTAAAGAAGTAAAAGGTGACAATGGCAAATATTTGGTTAAGACAACCGAAGACGGATATTCTATTACCAAAGAAGGCGAAGAGAATCCTGTAGAGTTGAAATTCGATGAAAAAACTCAAAGTTGGAATGTCATCAGCAACGGAGAGTCATACGAAATCATGAAATTGAACGGAAACGGCACAGTAGATCTAAATATGCAAAACGGTTCTTTTATGAATGTCAACCTGGATGCGCAAGGTGTCATGGCAGCTCGTCATGCCATCATGGGCAATACATTCTTTGCTGCCAGATAACATTAAAAGAGAACCGCGGTTTTCAGACAAAAAACAAGGCTGTCCCAAAAATGAGGCAGCCTTTCACTTTAAGTCACAGGAAGAATCAATCTTCCAATTTATTATCCGAACCCAGTACGTTTACAACCTTATGAATATATAATTTCTTCATATTGTCACGTGCCGGACCTAAATATTTACGAGGATCAAACTCAGCCGGTTTCTCGGCCATTACCTTACGGATAGCTGCAGTCATAGCCAAACGACTGTCAGAATCAATATTGATTTTACATACAGCCGATTTGGCAGCTTTCCGCAATTCTTCTTCCGGAATACCGATTGCATCTTTCAATGCACCACCATATTTATTGATTGTTTCCACTTCTTCCTGAGGCACAGATGAAGAACCATGAAGTACGATTGGGAAACCCGGCAATTCTTTTTCCACACCTTCCAACACATCAAAAGCCAAAGGAGGAGGAATCAAACGTCCGTTAGCGTCACGAGTACACTGTTCCGGCTTAAATTTATTAGCACCGTGAGAAGTACCGATAGAGATAGCCAAACTGTCACATCCTGTTTTGGTCACAAAATCAACAACCTCTTCCGGTTTAGTATAAGTATGGTGCTCGGCACTTACTTCATCTTCCACTCCGGCTAATACACCCAATTCCCCTTCTACCGTTACATCAAACTGATGAGCATACTCCACCACTTTCTTTGTAAGAGCTACATTTTCATCATAAGGAAGATGAGAACCGTCAATCATGACAGAAGAGAATCCCATGTCAATACATGATTTGCAAAGTTCATATGAATCCCCATGATCAAGATGAAGCACAATTTCAGGATGTGCACAACCTAATTCTTTTGCATATTCTACAGCTCCTTCAGCCATGTAACGCAGCAAAGTCTGGTTAGCATAGTTGCGGGCACCCTTTGATACTTGAAGAATAACCGGAGACTTCGTTTCCACGACAGCCTGAATGATTGCCTGTAACTGTTCCATGTTATTAAAATTGAAAGCCGGAACGGCATAACCGCCTTTAATGGCTTTCGCAAACATAGCTCTTGTATTGACAAGACCTAACTCTTTATAATTTACCATGTTCTTAATTATTTAATGATTAATAAACTCCACTTTTTAAAATCGATACAAAGTTAACGATAATAGTTTGGACATTCTATAAATAAGAAACAATTTTATCTCCTTTTTTCTCGTTTTTAATAGTTTTTTCTATATAAAAGAAAGACAGATTACCATATTGTAATCTCCATATTCCAAAAAAGCCTCATTGTCCTTTCTTCATCAGATAAATAATAGTGGGCAGATGGTCACTATATCCATTCAACCACACTCCCCCGGCCTGCGTCCGCTTGGGATAACCTTTATATCTGCCTTCCTGTTGAAAGAGATAGTCACGTACGAAAACCTCGTTCTTCCAATAACGGAGTTTCTTCCCCTTTTGATGCAATAAATTACCCGTCACAACAATCTGGTCAAAAAGATTCCACTTCCCCCGATAACAGAGTGTTCCCCTCTCCTCCACCACCAGTGTGTTCCACCAAGGATTATACAGCTCATACGCATCCGTTCCTTTCGCTTCACGTTTAGCACCCAAGAACAGCCTCATGCTCGCATCCATCGGATCATCGTTCATATCCCCCATGATGATAACCTTACATTGCGGATGGGCTTGCAACAACTCATCTTTCACTGCCCGCACCTGCGCTCCGGCCCAATTGCGGCTCTCCGGCCCGGCTCCCCGAGACGGCCAGTGGCACACGATAAAATGTACCGGTTCATCGGCCAACAGACCGCTCACTACCAAAAAGCCTCTGGTAGCATGCGTCGTGTCCTTGTTGAGATACACATAAGGAACCAGTTTACTGGAATCTATCTTGAAAACATCAGGCCGATAAAATAAAGCGCAATCTATGCCCCGGCGATCAGGTCCCTCATAATGCACCATTTCATATCCACGATCCGACAATGCCGGCTGTCTGAGCAAATCCTCCAAAACACCTCGGTCTTCCACCTCCGACATGCCTATCACCGCCGCTCCTTCCGGTAGCTTATCCGTAGCCAGTTCACTCAACACCTGTGCCAAATTCCTAAGTTTCGACATGTATTTCTCTGTATTCCACTTATTCCGTCCATCAGGGAGGTATTCATAATCGTTCTTCCCTTCGTTATGCACCGTGTCGAACAGATTCTCCAGATTGTAGAAAGCCACTCCATACAGCTTCCCGTTATTTTTGGCCTGTGACACTCCCGCCACACAACAAGCCATCATTACCCAAACCAAAACTCTCTTCATGTTTTCCATATTCTATTCATTATAAAATTCCCCTAATCCTCCACAGAGAGGTTCACACACTTCCATGCCGTTTGCATTACTTTGTTGTTTTGAGCAAAAGAACAGATTTTTATTGAATCTTGCAAGAAAAGACTTCCAATTCAATCACTTTTCCACTGAAAAACTTTTTTGTTTCATACAAAGGTATTATCTTTGCCACCCGAATTGAGACCATTACACATTTATTGTTACCAGCAATAATATAAAGATATAATAATTAAAGAAATAAGGCAATGAAAAAAGGTATTCATCCAGAGAACTATCGTCCGGTAGTATTTAAAGACATGTCAAACGGTGATATGTTTTTATCTCGCTCTACTTGTAACACAAAAGATACGATTGAATATGAAGGCGAAACTTACCCGTTGGTAAAACTTGAGATTTCCAATACTTCTCACCCGTTTTATACCGGTAAATCCAAATTGGTAGATAGTGCAGGACGTGTTGATAAGTTCATGAGCCGTTATGGTAATGCCAAAAAGAAATAAATAACGAATCTTTTCGTTAGAGAAAACGGTATTTTCCCAAATAAGGAAGATACCGTTTTTCTTTTGAACCATGGACCCAGACTCCACTAAAAAGCCTGCAAGCGAACGTGAAAACGAAACAGCCGTATCATCTCCTCCCCAAGGAGTACATGATACGGCTGTCCATGATAACTTATCAATTCTCTATCACCAGTTCCACAGGTTCACATCCACGGATGATTCCACCACATCCTCCAATGTATCGGGCAGGTTGCAGAAGTAATCATTGCCGGTCTCTTCCTCCAATTCATCTACAGAGCAGACAAACTGTTTCAAATCATCGGATGATTTCAGATTTTCATCGTGCGGAAGCAAGAAAGCGATAGCTTGGTATGTATTGCCTTTCTGTGCCAAAACGGCCACAAAGTAATAAGCGGGACAAGCCAAACCATGAATGGTTTTTCCTTCCGCATTGGTAGTAGGTTTCTTTTTATCCCCTCCGTCCTTCGTACCGGTGAAGTCAGTCAGCAGGTTGTTCAACGTACCGCCTTTGGCTACGTAGGGATATTCAGTTAAAGGCTGCAGATGACGGCTGCAGAATCTTGCGAGACTCCTATAAATGCCAGAAAAC
>CANQSM010000010.1 GCA_947626525.1 uncultured Phocaeicola sp.
TGAGGCCATCAAAGGATATTGTGTTGAGGACAACAAACAACTAACATTGTTCTAATATTATCCCGAACTGACGTAACTTTTTGTTTACTCCGGAATCTGTAAATTGCTTGTTTGATTACTGATTTGAAAAGGGGACCTGGATATTCATATAAACGGAATCGAGGTCCGGTTTCGTCTTTAGTGTAACTTTTTTATTTATAAATATTTGGAGATTTAATTCAACCAACAAGTCATGTATGGTAAATCTGTTTGATTTTTCTTTTGTTTCAGATCAAATATATGGATTAAGTATCGATGCTCTTTGAATAAGCTTTCGATTTATAATTAGAAGGAAGAAAAGTACACCAACATAGTTAGAAATGGTTTGTGAAGTTACCTGTATATAATAGAGTCATTAAATATTGTAGGCTGATATGAGAATGGGAAGGAACAATATGAAATGTATAATTATATGATTAATGTCTTATTTGTCTTTCAAAATGGAAAGATTTCAGAGATGTTTATTAAATTATCTAAAACAACGACTAAAAATAGTGGGTGTTTCATTGACTTTTTGTTACTTTGAAACCGAAAAGAAAAATGAGATAGTAGCAATCTTCATTATATAAGAGGGGTAAAGATACAGGATATGAAAAAATGAATAATTCTCTCTCTTAATATATAATTACACTTATTCCCGCTTGACTTGTGAAAGCATAGGCGGGAATTTTTTTTGTATTAAACATCTTTTATATAAATAATTTCTTTCAATATCTTTTTTAGCCATACATTTGTCCGGATGTTTATGTCACAATAATAATATGGTAGATTTGAAATAATAACCTAAAACTTAATAAGGATAGAACATGAAAACAAAAATGAAATGTATGTTACTGGCATTTATGGCCTGTCTTGTAGGAACCATTTATGCGCAAGAAAAAGAGAGTAACGAAGGTATTAAATTTGTAGAGAACATGACATTCGATCAGGCATTGGCCTTGGCGAAGCAAGAAAACAAATTACTGTTTATTGATTGTTATACTTCATGGTGTGGACCATGTAAGATGATGGCACGTGATGTTTTTACTCAAAAAATCGTGGGCGATTATTTTAATCCAAAATTCATAAGCATGAAGGTGGATATGGAAAAAGGAGAGGGTGTGCAGTTGAAAGATAAATTTGAAGTGAAAGCATTTCCTACTTTTATTATTCTTAATGGTAACGGGGAGATTATCGGTCGTCTTGTTGGAGGAGGAAAAGCGGAAGAATTTATTAAAAGAGTGGAAAACAGTTTGTCGGAAAAAGGACTTTCGGCTTTGCAGAAGAGGTATAATGCCGGTGAGCGTGGAACTGAATTTCTGAATGATTATATCGAAGCTCTTTCCGAAGCATATCTTTCGAATGAATGTACGAAGGTAGCGGAAGAAATGTTGGCAGGTAAAGAGGCAGACTTGCTGCAAAATGAGATGTTATTTACAGCTTTTGTTAAATACATTGATTCTCCGGAGGCGCCTTCTTTTCAGTATGTGTTGAGCCATAAAAATGATTTTATTCAGAAATATGGAGATCAGAAGGTAAACATGAAATTAAACCGTGTATGGTTCTCGTATCCGAATTCCTTCATAAAAAAAGAGGCAAATGGAAACGCTACCTTTGATGAGGCCAAGATGAAGGAGTACATTGCAATGATGGAAAAAAATGAGGTGAAGAACGCAAAAGAGATTGCAGCGTTTACCTATATACAGGTTGCCGATGCCATGAAAAACTGGAAGCAATATGTAGAGTTGTGTTCTGATTTCCAGAAAAATTTTAAGGCCGGTGACATGTATATATATAATTGGGCTCGGCGTGTAGAAATGAACTCTAAGGATGCGGATTTGCGTAATACGGCTGCATCATGGATTGAGAGGCGCATAAAAGAATTGGAAGAAGAAGCTAAGACTCAAGAGACAAATCCTAACGCTGCTGTCAGTATGACTGGCGGCCCTACATGGATTAAGCCATATCAGGAGTTGCTTTCAAAGCTGAAATCATAAGTTTTTTCTTTTTGTAAGAATAGCCATGAATTCCACCTTTACTATATAATATGGAGTAGAGGTGGGATAATCTGTTTTTAAAACAATGTCAATTGTTTCGTCCTTTCCATATGTACAAGCAACTGCTTGGAATTTATCGTAACCCGTTTAAAGATTGAAATGAAAATGAAAAAGCTTGATGTGGTAAACTTTTTGCGTGGGTATTCCATTTCTACCATAGTAATAATGCACCTTATCGGGATGTTTGGCATTTCCGGGATATGGGAGAAAGCAGCGGCTTTTGGTGGTGCAGGAGTACACGTTTTTATCCTCTGTTCGGGATTTGGGTTATATCTTTCCTTCCTTCGTAGTCCCTTGGGATACGTGGCATTCCTAAAGAAACGTTTTACGAGGATTTATGCGCCGATGGCCGTCTTGTGCATAGCCACGGCGGTATGGATGGCTTGTATGGGGCGCGAATGGTTCATGCCGCTGTTGGGCAATCTGTTACTTTTCAAAATGTTCGTCCCCGAACTGGAGAGTTCTATGGGAGGTCAGATGTGGTTCGTGTCTACTATCATCCAGTTCTATCTTGCTTGGCCTCTTATTGTTAAGCTATTTAACATTCGGGGGGGGGGATAAAGCTTGCGTTCATTATCAGTCTGTTATGGTCGACGGCCGTAGGCCTGTTAGGCTATGCCGAGGAGCGGGTTTGGAACAGCTTCTTCCTGCAATATTTATGGGAGTTTTGTTTGGGGATGAAGATGGCAGGAATATATCATGGCAATCCTAAGGCTCTTGAAGTGCCCCAGTGGAAATATTTGTTGCCGGTGTGTGCGGCCGCTGTGGGGGTGACCGGCATAATGGGCTATGCGGGATGGCCATGGAGACTTTATAATGACATACCCTCATTGGTGGGTTATCTCTCTCTTGCGCTTATAATTTATAAGTTGGGAATCAAGCCGTTTAACCGGTTGTTGGAGTGGACCAACCGCTTTTCATATGAATGGTATTTAGTACACATGTTGGTCTTTGACATCATATTTTATTGTATTGGGCATAAAACGCCGATTGTCGTGGCATTCATGTTGTGTTTGCTTTTGTCATATAGTACAGCTATTGCATATAGCAGGATATGGAGCAAGTAGATTCAGGCTATACGGAATTACTCAGCTGTCAGCGGGAAAAGAAGCACTGTCTGTATGAAAAATGATGGGGAGGAAGTCGAAGTGGGATATATAATAGAGTAGAGGTGGAATTTTGCTACTGTTAAAATGAAACTTTTGGATGCGGTTTGAAGTGTAATTCATAATTTGTCACAATGGATTATGAATGAAACATAGAATTTTGGCAATAAGTAAAAAAATAGTGCTTGTAACCACCTAATTTACCCTCAAATAGTATTATTATTTATAGAAAATAGCTATTTTTGCAGCATTAACACACTTTTAAAAGATAAAAATAGGATGAAGAAAACATTTATCTTGAGCTTTCTGCTCTTGGCTGCCTTTGTTTCCCAATCATTGGCACAGATTCAGGAACCGGTGAAATTTAAATCGGAATTCAAGAAGATTTCAGACACAGAAGCTGAAATTGTATTTACGGCGACTATTGATGCGGGTTGGCATGTGTATTCAACGAACATCCCCGATGGAGGACCCACTCCGGCTACGCTCACTATGGAAACGTTAGAAGGGGCTGAATTGGTTGGCAAATTAACTCCGAGAGGGAAGGTTGAAGAAAAGTTTGATGACATGTTCCAGATGAAAGTCAGTTTTTTTGAGAACAATGCAACATTCTTTCAGAAAATCAAAATAACAGGTGCTACATATAAAGTGGAGGGATATATGCAATATGGAGCATGTAATGATCAAAATTGTCTTCCTCCTTCAGATGTGTCCTTTTCTTTTACGGGAAAGGGAGTCGCTAAGGCTGTTACGGCTCCCGCTTCCGGGGATGTAAAAACGGAAGTTGCCGAAACAGCTGTTACTGAGACTGTACCTGAAACCGTTGAACCTGATGTTGTGGCTGACACTGTGGCTGTTGCTGCGTCAACGGCTGAAGTGGGGACCTCTGATTGGTGGACTCCGGTTATAGATCAGTTAAATGCTTTTGGCAGTGAGGGGAAGGCCGATACCAACCGTTCTTGGATTTATATATTCCTGATGGGAATTCTTGGGGGGTTGGTTGCATTGGTTACTCCATGTGTGTGGCCGATTATACCTATGACTGTCAGTTTCTTTTTGAAACGTGCGGATGATAAGAAAAAAGGAATCCGTGATGCATGGACGTACGGAGCCTCGATTGTTGTCATTTATTTGGTGTTGGGGCTGGCTATCACCTTGATATTTGGTGCCAGCGCTTTGAATGCATTATCTACGAACGCTATTTTTAATATTTTCTTCTTCCTGATGTTGGTTGTTTTTGCGGCTTCATTCTTTGGAGCTTTCGAAATAACCTTGCCTTCATCATGGAGTACAGCTGTGGATAGTAAGGCTGAGAAGACGAGTGGTTTGCTCAGTATCTTCCTGATGGCATTTACCCTTACATTGGTATCTTTCTCCTGTACAGGTCCTATTATCGGTTTCTTGTTGGTGGAAGTGTCTACGACAGGAAGCATTGTGGCTCCGGCTATTGGAATGTTAGGCTTTGCCATTGCTTTAGCCTTGCCATTTACTTTATTTGCTATGTTCCCGACGTGGTTAAAGTCTATGCCTAAGTCCGGTGGATGGATGAACATAGTAAAGGTTGTCCTTGGTTTTTTGGAGTTGGCATTTGCTCTGAAGTTCTTGTCTGTAGCGGATATGGCATACGGCTGGCACATTTTGGATCGTGAAACGTTCTTGGCATTATGGATTGTAATTTTTGCCTTGTTGGGTATATATCTGTTGGGCAAAATCAAGTTCCCTCATGACGATGATGATACGAAAGTAAGTGTTCCGCGTTTCTTCATGGCATTGATATCATTGGCCTTTGCAGTATATATGGTTCCTGGTTTATGGGGGGCTCCTTTGAAAGCTGTCAGTGCTTTTGCTCCGCCTTCAAGTACTCAGGATTTCAATTTATATAAAGCCGATGAAGTGCATGCACTCTATACCGATTATGAAGAAGGTATGGCTGCGGCCAAGCGGTTGGGTAAACCTGTGATGGTTGATTTCACCGGATGGGGCTGTGTAAATTGCCGTGAGATGGAATCGAAAGTATGGATTGATCCGAAAGTGCGTGATATCATGACGAATGATTATATATTGATATCTCTGTATGTGGATGAAAAGGCTAAGTTGCCTGAGAAAATTACTGTAACCGAGAACGGGCAACAACGTGTGTTACGTACGGTTGGTGATAAATGGAGTTATTTGCAGCGGGTGAAGTTCGGTGCAAACGCTCAGCCATTCTATGTGCTGTTGGACAATGAAGGGAATCCGCTGAATGGTTCGTATTCTCATGATGAAGATGTAGACAAGTATGTGGACTTCCTGAAGACTGGACTTGAAAACTATAAGAAGAACTAAAAACCAAGAAAACCTTAACTAAATTCGAATTATAGTCATGTTGGATAAATCGGAAAGAGAACGGATTATAGCTCTGGTACAGCGCGAAGTCATTCCGGCTATCGGTTGTACAGAACCTGTTGCTGTAGCTCTTTGTGTGGCCAAGGCCGCGGAAACTTTGGGCGAACAGCCCGAGCATATAACGGTGCTGTTGAGTGCCAATATCCTGAAAAATGCAATGGGAGTAGGAATTCCCGGAACAGGTATGATAGGTCTGCCTATAGCTGTAGCTTTGGGGGCATTAATCGGTAAGTCTGCTTATCAGTTGGAAGTCCTGAAAGATTGCTCTCCGGAAGCCGTAGAGAAAGGAAAACAGTACATCTCTGAAAAAAGGATTGCTATTTCGCTGAAAGAGCACATAACAGAAAAGCTTTATATTGAAGTGGTTTGTGAGAAAGGAGGTGAAAAGGCTAAGGCTATCATATCCGGCGGCCATACTAACTTCATATATGTTTCGAAAGGAGAGGACGTGCTTTTGGACAAGCAAAACAGTTCCTTGGCTGAAGCGGAGGAGGGAGTAGTGGAGCTGAATCTCCGTAAGGTCTATGACTTTGCCATGACTTCTCCATTGGAAGAGCTGGAATTCATATTGGATTCTATGCGTCTGAATAAAGCTGCGGCAGAAGCATCCTTTAAAGGAGATTATGGACATGGAGTAGGCAAAATGATGAGGTGTCCTATGGAACGTCAGATTATCGGTGATAATACCTTTTCTCATATTCTTTCTTATACTTCAGCTGCTTGTGACGCCCGTATGGGAGGTGCCATGATTCCTGTAATGAGCAATTCGGGGAGCGGGAATCAGGGGATAACGGCAACTTTGCCTGTTGTGGTATATGCGGAGGAAAATCATAAGAGTCATGAAGAGCTTGTTCGTGCCTTGATGTTGAGCCACCTGACAGTTATTTATATCAAACAGAGCCTCGGACGTTTGTCCGCCTTATGCGGATGTGTGGTAGCGGCAACAGGCTCTAGTTGCGGAATTACTTATCTAATGGGAGGCGGCTATGAGCAGGTTGTCTATGCGGTGAAGAATATGATTGCTAATCTGACAGGTATGATTTGTGATGGAGCGAAACCTAGTTGCGCTATGAAACTGACCAGCGGTGTATCGACGGCGGTTCTTTCGGCCATGATGGCCATGCAGCAGAAATTTGTGACTTCCGTAGAAGGAATCATAGATGACGATGTGGATCGCTGCATCCGTAATCTGACTTTGATAGGTTCGCAAGGTATGAATGAAACAGACCGTTTGGTTCTGGATATAATGACTCACAAGCAAAATGCTTGAGGTGAGATGGAATTTCTTTTAACCTAAAACTCTTGAAAAGAAACTGCCGCTTAAGATTTCAATCCTTAAGCGGCAGTCTTTTTAGCTTAGTTCTTTATTTTCCGGCTTCAGCATCTTTAATCATCTGTTCGCTGGCATACATGTAAATCTCTACACGACGGTTTTCAGCGGCACTCTTGGAGTCATCGTATTCATAGTATGCCTTTCCTTCAACCGCTTTGAATTGTCCGGAAGACACTCCTTTCTGCTCCAAATAGTTTTCAACCGCTTTCGCACGGGCCAGTGAGACCTTTTCATTGGCGGCTAAAGTGCCTACTTTATCAGTATGACCGTATACGGCAATGTCCATAGTCGGGTTATTATTTAGAATTTGAGCGAAGTCTGTCAAAGAATTCTTGGCAGAAGTACTCAATTGAGAAGAGTTGAATCCGAATAAGATACCGGAGTCAAATGTGACTTTTACAGCTTGCAGGCCATTCGCGTCCGTAATTTGGTCTACTTGCGCACCTTCTACTTGTTTGGCTGCTTCGGCGGCTTTATCCATCTTTTTGCCGATGATTACGCCGGCGCCTGCACCTACGGCCGTTCCGATAGCTGCACCGATAGCCGCGCCCTTACCATGTCCGGCAATGCCTCCTATAATTGCACCTAAAGCGGCACCACCTCCGGCGCCAATCAAGCCGCCTTTGGCCGTATTGTTCATGTTGTTGCAACTTCCGAATGTCAGTAATCCGCAAAGTAATAAAGAAGTGATTTTTGATTTTTTCATGACGTTTTTTATTTAAATGTTCTTTTGACGTTACAAATATACGTTTATGTGTATAATTGTTCAATACCTTTTCTATAAATTTATTTCTTCTAACTTAATTTTTCCTATTCAAACCTTTTGGCACTGTAGATTTTCAATGGAGCGTGTATTGTTTTGTCCGGTATATTTCCTGTAAATGATGGGGTTCATGTCTTTGATGTTAATATCAAAACTTTTTCATATCCTTGAAATTTATCTGATTCGTCATTTATGAACCCTTTGATTCTCTCTATGCCGGCGCCGGAGACAAACATCACGGCATCTCGTGTTTCCCTTTCGGATTATAAGCCTCATTTCTTTTGTTTTATTCGTTTATTCCATCGTTTTTCCCTAATTTTGCACACTCATTGGAAAATTTACAAAATATAGAATATAAGAATATAACAAAAATGGCTAAAGAACTGAAAGAACTTACCAAGCGTAGCGAGAACTATTCGCAATGGTATAACGATTTAGTAGTAAAAGCTGATTTGGCGGAGCAGTCTCCTGTGCGCGGATGTATGGTTATCAAACCTTACGGATATGCGATTTGGGAGAAGATGCAACGTCAGTTGGATGATATGTTTAAGGCTACGGGGCATGTCAACGCTTATTTCCCTTTACTTATTCCCAAGTCCTATTTGAGCAGGGAAGCCGAGCATGTAGAAGGATTTGCCAAGGAGTGTGCCGTAGTGACTCATTATCGTCTGAAAAACGCGGAAGATGGAAGTGGAGTCATCGTAGACCCGGCCGCCAAGCTGGAAGAGGAGCTGATTATCCGCCCGACTTCCGAGACCATTATCTGGAGTACATATAAGAATTGGATTCAATCTTATCGTGACCTCCCTATTTTGTGCAACCAGTGGGCTAATGTCATGCGTTGGGAGATGCGTACGCGGCTGTTCCTTCGTACGGCTGAATTTTTATGGCAGGAAGGTCATACGGCACATGCTACCCGTGAGGAGGCGGAGGCGGAAGCCCTGAGAATGCTGAACGTGTATGCGGAGTTTGCAGAGAAGTATATGGCGGTTCCGGTAGTGAAAGGAGTGAAATCGGCCAACGAGCGTTTTGCCGGAGCTTTGGATACCTATACCATTGAAGCTTTGATGCAGGATGGCAAGGCCTTGCAGAGCGGTACGTCACATTTCCTCGGACAAAATTTTGCCAAGGCTTTCGATGTGCAGTTCGTGGACAAAGAAAATAAGCTGGATTATGTGTGGGCTACTTCCTGGGGGGCTTCGACCCGTCTGATGGGAGCTTTGATTATGTCCCATTCGGATGATAACGGTTTGGTGCTTCCTCCGAAACTGGCTCCGATTCAGGTAGTGATTGTGCCGATTTATAAGAATGACGAGCAACTGAAGCGGATTGATGAGAAAGTGGAGGGCATTGCCGCTGCGTTGAGGAATATGGGGATTTCGGTGAAATATGATAATGCGGATAACAAGCGTCCGGGATTCAAGTTCGCCGATTATGAACTGAAAGGGGTACCTGTCCGTCTGGTAATGGGAGGACGCGATTTGGAAAACAACACGATGGAGGTGATGCGTCGTGACACCTTGGAGAAGGAGACGGTTTCCTGTGAGGGTATCGAGATGTATGTGAAAAATCTGTTGGATGAGATACAGGACAATATTTACCGGAAAGCGTTGGCTTATCGTCAGGCTTCCACTGTCAAGGTGGATACGTGGGATGAGTTCAAGGAGCAGATTGAGAAAGGCGGCTTCATCCTGGCGCATTGGGACGGTACGACGGAAACCGAGGAGCGTATAAAGGAGGAGACAAAAGCCACCATACGCTGTATTCCTTTCGAAGCGGATGAAGAGAGCCTTACCCCGGGTGTGGACATGCTGACCGGCAAACCCTCCGCGCGACGTGTGTTGTTTGCCCGCTCTTATTGATTCCCGAGGCAAGGATTGGCTTTCCGGATGGTGGAAAGGGAAGATTTGTCCCGTGGGATTCGCGGAGCGAAACGAACGCTCTTTGAAAAACTCCGGGAGTTTTCCAAAAGATTCTTAAGAGTTTTGCGTAAAACTCCCGGAGTTTTTGCGGACTTTCTTAAGAATCTTTTTCATGGCTCTCTGATGGATTCGGGGAGTCTTTCAGAGGAAGAACCTGCTTTGGGGATTCTTTGCGTGGCGGCACTCCGATGGGAAATGAGGGCCGCTTCTTGAGGGCTTGTCGGGAAACCCTACGGTGTTTCTCTTTTCCGTTTGGCCTTCGCTTCCTTTTTGTCTATAATAGAGTCTGTTTGGAGAGAATCCTTTGGGCTTTGGTCGTTTTTCTTTCTTCTTCTGAAAATCTCCATCCAACGGTCGAAGTCTTTTTTGAAAATGATACCGATTCCTTGTGTGGTGAGGGTCGTTTTGGCGAAATAACGGTCATTCGTCTGATTATACCCTTTCAGGCTAATTTCTCCTGATGGAGTGAGCAACCATTGTACATCGAAGTCTCCAATGAAGTTCGTATTGGCCATCGGATTGTCACGATACCCGAAGTTTCCGTTTATCAGTAATCGGTTGTTCAGTAAGCGTCCGGACAGCATGCCTTCCACTTCCATGTCAGTCCATCCTTTGTTGCCGGTGCTGAAGTTGGTGCCGAAGTTCCATTTGTTGCTGTTTATCACATGTGAGAGCATATTGTTGAGCTGGCCGGAGAGGGTAGTGGAGAGCAACGAATTCATTGCCGAAGAGGATTGCCCCGATTCGCTGTCCGTATTGTTTGCATAATCATACGTATAGAAACGACCGATACCTAACAAATAGATAATCTGCATCTCCATCTGCTCGTCTGTGCTGACATAGCTGCGGACTATTTCTCTTTCCTCTTCACTTACGGTCGGCAGTTCCAGGTCAAATCTTATTTCCGGGCTGAAAATACGCCCCGTCAGATTCATCAGGCAATTCACCTTTACGGAGTTCTGGGTAAAGGTGGTTCCGGGAGCCAAATCATTTAAGGAAGCTGAATTGACTGTATATACAGCTTGCAGATTTAAATTTCCGTCATAAGGATCCCCGCTGAATGTAACGGTTCCTCCCGGTTTAAGCTGGAACTCTTTCCGGATTACTTCCTGGAGGCTTAGTTTGTATATGCCGTAATCTAATGTATACGTTCCATACATCTTAAAATCCCCCTTGTTGAAATAGTTGGCCCGTAGGGAACCATTCCCTCTTGCCATGACATAGTCGCCTGATATGGGGTCCATGATTACCTTGATGGTTGCCTCCGGAGTGGCGTCTATTTGCAGGTTTATCCGGATGTCCATGGGTATCTCTTCCTCTTCCTCTTCTTTGTGCGTATTTTTGTAGCCGTATTTGCCGGTATCTGTTTCTCGTTTCGGAGTATGGTCGATGAAGGTAATGAACTCGTTGCTGGTGATTTCTTCCGGAGTGGCGGTGTTGTATACAAAGGTGGTATGGTCGTTGGTCTGAAGATTGATATGGACATTCAAAGCTTCAGAGTCTCCTTGTAAGGTGGTGAATCCCGTACCGTAGACCGTTCCGTATAATGACCGGTTGTTGCTTTCTTTTTCGTCATATATCAATAGATTATTTGTGTCGATATGGAAATTGTATGACATATTCCCTCCTAAGTGCTCATGATTCAGTTCTCCGTTCATGAGCCCCTGATGCCCTTCTGCGTCGTAAATCCTTACCTTGTCGAATAAGATTTGGTTGTATCTGAATTTGATGGAATCCTGGCGGAGGGAGAATCGGGTACTGAGGACACCTACACGGGCTGTAGCGTCGACTATGGCGTCTCCTTCCAAATTCAATTCATCGAACGGGCCGTGCAAATGGAGGTCGGCGGTTGTCCGTCCGGAAATATGTTCGAATATCTCGTCCGTGTATCGGTTAAGGAACTCGAGGTTCGCGCTGTCGGCTTGGATACGGAGATCCAGCGCGTCGTGTATGGGAGATACATATCCTGTTACTTGCGTTTGTGAGATGCCGGTTTCCCGTATATCGGCATTTATATGAATTCCTTTTTCCTTGTCCCACTTTCCGGTGATATGCATGTCTCCCATCAATCCGTCGTTAAATGTGAAATCTTTGACAAAAAGTCGGGCTTCCATCTGCGGGTCTTTGAACAGTTGGCTGAGATAGGCTTTTCCGCTGGCTAATCCTTTGAAATCGACCGGATGGAATTGCAGGATATCGAACACGTATTCGAGTCTTATTTTATTCAGGTTCATCATTAAGGAGTCGGACGGATGATTGGTCAGACTTCCGTTAATCATTAAGTGCTGGTCGCTGTGCTCAAATAAGAAACGGTCAACATAGACGCGGCCGGAGTCTATGTTGATTTGGGACTGGTGAAGATTCCATATCGTGTCGTTTAGGATGACGTGACTGGGATGAATATGGACCCGGGCTTGCAGGAAGGAATGAGGCCCTTCTGTTTTCCAGAATTCTGTAATTGCCGAGACTTTTCCACTGTATGTTACGTTGGTATTATTTCCCCAGGTCACAAAAGTTTGTAGCCGGTCCTCTTTCGCTGTTCCTTCCACTGATAGGTTAATCATAGAGTTTTCTTCCATTTTTTTGGAAGCTCTGACATGGCATTTGATTTCATCGGATGGGTTCTCGCATAGGAACATTCCTGATTCATAGCGCATCCCGGCATAGCTGAAGTTTGGAAAATATCCCTCTATCCGCATTTTTTTGACCTTTTCGTTGACATATCCTTTCAATGCGGAAGTGGAATGGAGATCTACGGGAATATTGAACAGTTTTGAAAATAGATCTGTATTGGTCAAGGTAACGTCAAAACTGAAATTATTATCCTTATGCTTTCCGCTTTTTTTGTGCTCTACCAAGGAGGGGACATAGGGATGAATGATTCGGGTGAAGCTTTCCGGTAAAGTGGCGAAATTAATTTCTCCTTCTATGCTTCCGTTCATGAAGTCGGAAGTCATGGTTATTTTCCGCTCTGTTTCCGATCGGAGTGAAGTGATATTCAGATTCTCCATAAAATAGTAATCTGTAGGAGCTATCATCAGTAAGCTGTCCAAATCAATGCTTCCCTTTATATTGTCAAGGGTATTTCCGGAAAAGTTGGCCGTAAGTTTCATGGAAAGTTCCGTATCAGCATAGTTTTCGGACAAATTTAAATTGTGCGGACGGAAGTTTTTAAGCGAAGCTGTTAAATTGAATTCCGGTATCCTCTGGGCCGTATTAAAACGGCCGAAGAGGAACAAGTCTCCGTTTGGGTCTTTGAGGGTCAGGAGTCCGTCGTATCCTCCGTTTACAGAATAACCATCCAACGTGATGTGCCGGTAAGTGTAACGTTTGTATTCAAGAGATGATATCAGCCCTTTAACCAAGAACTGAGGATACTTGTCCAGATTGACTTTTCCGTTGACTTCTACGCCAAACGAGATATTTCCCCAATCCTCATTACCCGACAGTTTGCCTAATTGAAAGGCTTCTGTGGAGACTGAGCCCTTGTACGCCATCCGTGTGTTTCGACTGTCCAGCACCAAATGGCTTTCCACTGTTCCGGGTATGGTTTCGATTATGCCGTGTGTGTTAAGATTGTCGATCGGCCCGGTTGCGTTGACTTTCAGTCTGATATTTCCCAGACGGGTCAGGGCGGGAGGTACCTTATTGCCATCGCCCGTTAGATTCTTGAATAAGAAATGTACTCCGGTAGTTGTCACCTGCATACGGGCTGATGCCTGTTCCAAGTGGGGGACAGAGTGACCGGAAAAGTTACGGATTTTTCCGTTTACCTGTATGCGGACATCTTTGTTGTCGGATGATATGTTCAGTTCCGGCAATTCGAGTTCATTTATATTTCCCGACAATCGTGTACGGATGTGCAAACCGTCTTGAAATTTGGAGAGAACCGGTACAAAACAGGCCAAGTCGCATGGAGTAATGTATGAAGGGGCAATACCTCCTTGGAAAGTGACTGTATTCATCACTTCAGGGCTATGTAACTGGTAATGCCCTGTAAGGGAATCCAGTTTGATTTGCGATCTCGGCAACTCCATCTGAAAACGGGAAAGAACGGCCGTGTGCCTGTTGGCTACTAATTTCAGAGCTAGCCGGCGTAAGTGAAAGCCGCATTGTTCGTTGAAACTCAGTTGTCGTACAGTCGCGTTGATAGAGTCGTTGGTCAGAGCCTTCAGTGAGATGTTGGCCCGAAGATTGTTGAGATGTATGCGGGAAGGATTGAATTTTCCGGGTGTTTTAGCTTCCGACAATACGGAGTATTTTATTTCTCCTTTGCGTATCAGTATGGAATTGATGCGAAGATTCAGAGGCGCTGACGTGGAGGTCGTGTCTTGGGACGTCAACGCATCCAAGATGAATTGGTAATTGGGAGTTGCTTCCGGATTCTGTTTCTCCAGTTTGACTTTTAATCCGAACAACTGAATTCCGTGGACGGTTATTTTTCCTTTCAGTAAAGGAAGTATTTCAAATTTGGCGGATAGTTTGTCTGCTTCCAATAATCTTTTTCCGGACTGATCGTTTACCCATACGTCATCAATAAGGATTCTGTTCAGCAGTCCCATATCGATATTGCCGATATATACCTCCGTATGTAGTATTTGTCTGAGTTCTTCGGCGACTATAAAGGAAAGCTTCCGCTGAATAAACGGTATATTCAGCAAAGCTGCCATTCCTATGTACAATCCGATGATTATACCTAAGAATATCTTGACAAAACGGCTTATATGCTTGATAACTTTTTTCTTTATGATTTATGCAAGCAAATATATCAAATATTGCTCATAAGCCGTTTATTTATCAAATGTTTTTCTATTCTTTTAGCTGTCTTTTATGCAAACGTTTCAGTTCGCGTGAGAAAGTAATGCGGAACAAGCCCGGCATCAGGAATCCAAATGACAGCATGTACACAAGTATGGGTAAACAAATACCGGATGGAAATTGTTTAGGCGGATAGGGCAGGAGTCTTTCCTTGATGGTCAGGCATGGGATTCTCCCAAAAAATTTCGTGGGGAATAATATTTGGATTATCTTTGTCCGAAAAGCCCAAAGGGGTAGTTCTGTTTGGGCCAAAGTTAAATCTTAACATATTAATTGATATGAATAAATCTATTGCTACGTTTCTCTTCTTGGCATTTGCTATGGGGACACAAGCTCAGAAAGGAGGTATTTCGGATGAGATGCTCCGTGAGATTAAAAAGAGTTATCAGGCTACACCGTCTGAAAAGGCATTGCGCAATGCCGTCACGGCAAATGATGTACGGGTACTGGCCGTCAACCGTGATAATGCCTCCAATTATGATACCTATTTTAGTCATAAGGTATCGTCGAAAGGTATTACAAATCAAAAATCGTCAGGCAGATGTTGGCTGTTTACCGGCTTGAATATTTTTCGCGCCAAGATGATAGCCCGTTATGATTTGCCTTCCTTGGAGTTTTCGCAGAACTATAATTTCTTTTGGGATCAGTTGGAAAAGGCCAATCTCTTTCTGCAAGGAGTCCTCGACACTTATGAGAAGCCGATGGACGACAAGATGGTGCAGTTCCTCTTCAAGAATCCGGTGAGTGACGGTGGGCAATTTACAGGTGTCGTGGACATTATCGGCAAATATGGACTGGTTCCGAAAGAAGTCATGCCAGAGACTTATAACAGTGAGAACACGTCCCAGATGTCCTCGTTTATCAAACTGAAGCTGCGTGAACAGGGTCTGCGGTTGCGCGAATTGGCAGCGAAAGGAGTCAAGGAAGCCGAATTGGAGAAGAACAAGACCGAAATGCTGGGGACGATTTACAGGATGCTGGTCTATACATTGGGTGAACCGGTGACCTCTTTCCAATGGGCACCGCGTGATGCGGAAGGAAAACCTGTCGGCGAGATGAAGACCTATACGCCTCAATCGTTTTACAAGGAGTTCATCAACGAGGATTTGGAGAACGACTATGTCATGGTGATGAATGACCCGAGCCGTCCGTTCTGGAAAGTGTACGAGATTGACTTTGACCGCCATGCATACGACGGACATAATTGGCTGTATGTGAATCTTCCTGTCGATGAAATCAAGCAGATGGCCATTGCCTCTATCAAAGACAGTACAATGATGTATTTTTCGTGTGATGTAAACCAGTCGTTAGACAAAGAGCGTGGGTTGCTTGATTTGAAAAACTATGATTATGGCTCTCTGTTCGGTACAACGTTCGGTATGGATAAGAAACAGCGGATTCAGACATTGGCCAGTGGTTCTACTCATGCCATGACATTGATGGCCGTAGATCTGGATTCGGCAGGCAAACCCGTCAAATGGATGGTGGAGAACAGTTGGGGACAATATGGTTTCAAAGGCCATCTGATTATGACGGATGAATGGTTCAATGAATACATGTTCCGTTTGGCAGTGAATAAAAAGTATGTACCTGCCAAAGTGCTCGATTTGATGAAGAAAGAGAAACCCATACGTCTTCCTGCCTGGGACCCTATGTTTGCCAATGAAGAATAAGCGGATTGCTTCATCTATGACCTGAATGCCTTCGAAGAGGCAAAGACACGAGCCGTATCAACGATCGAAAATAGCGTTGATACGGCTCGTGCATGTACGTTTCCTTCCTATAAGCATTTTACAGTGTACACCTGCACTTTCTTTCCGCTACGGCTGGAGAAGAAAATGGCATCCCCCTTATGATTGTAGATAGGATGGGGATGGCTGTCTTGTCCGAGCCAGTCCGTTTCATGTTTGCAGAGAGGTATCCATTTTAACGTGCCGGAATTCCAATCGGGGATAACCTGGCTGATGTATTCAGCGTCCTTTTTGTGAGGGTCGGGACCATTGTCCGTACTGTTCTCCCGTACTGGTTTGATGTCTTCCGGGAATTTGAAATAGCCGTCGCAGACAAGGTCGCCGTTGTGAGCCATGAGAAAATGTCCGTATGCATTGTAATCGTCGGGCAAGGCACATTCCACATAGCTGAAATCGGCCGTATCTACCCGACCCACGAATGCGGGGCCATTTGCATATCCGCCATGGTATATGATGTATCTTCCATCGTCGCTCCACATTTCATGGCATACCCAGTCTTCTTTGCTGCGTGCATACTTTCCGGGCATCTTCCCTTCGGTACGAACGCGGCGGATTGTATCCGTAGCATGGTCGTAAAGCCAGATGCGACGAATGCCGCAGTCGCTTTCGGGCCATTCATGATTGTACATAATCATTTCCGGATTCATCGGATTGAATTGTACGTGAGTTATCCAACAAAGAGGAACTTTTTTCTCATAAAGGAGTTCCCCGGTCGTGGTGTCATATACGCAAAGGTAACTGCTTAAGTTTTCGGCTTGGACTCGTCCGTCGATATTATATTTAGGCCGTTTGTCCAATCCATATCCTTCCGTATCGGGATCGAAATCCAGACATCGTCCGTCTGTCATGGGCACACATAGCAGGCGTCCGTCCGCACTGACATGCGTGAAAGCTGTCATACGTCCGTCAGGTATCTGATTCAATACGGTGATATTCCCTTGGAGGTCTACTTTGCAAATCTTGTCGTCTTGTATGAAATAGACCATGTCCGCGTTGCAGTCCAGACAGACGCTGGCTTTTCCTAAGCCATCGTTGAAACCTCCGTCGAAATAGACATAGCTTTTCAGATATCCACTGTGATTTTGTGTCAGAATCCGTTCTTCTCCGGTTCGCAAGTCTCTGACGATGACGTTGGGACTTCCGTTCCGGTCGCTTACCAGATAGATACGGCGGTCGTCTTGTGAAAGACTGGAACAGGTAAAATAAAGCATTTGTGTGTTGTAATCCTCGCAGCCGGAAACATGCTGACGAAGTTGAAGATGATGATTGGTTGCCATGTGATGATTTTTCTCTTAGAATGTTTTAAATATTAGTACATTTTTCTTTGTGCAATATCATCATAATTATTGGACTGTACAAGTTTTGGGTGGCAAATCTTAGCGGACCGTTAAATCTTTGGTGGAGGAATGGATTTTATGTTTTGCTTCAAGCATTTCTTTTTTATTTATTTCGGATTATTTTGGTTAATGTCAGATTATTTCTATAGAAATATAGACCGATGAATCTAATGGGCAAAAGTGCGGATAACCGCAAAAATACCCTTTATAAATATGAGAATACCTATATCGACACGCCGCTAAAATATTATTTCACGGACATCGGATTGCGCAATGCCCGTCTTAACTTCCGCCAGCAGGAAGAAAACCACATCATGGAAAACATACTTTATAACGAGCTCACGGCACGGGGATTCAACGTCGATGTGGGCGTGGTCGAATATAACCATATACTGTAGCAGAGAAGAAAATACGCTCGCAGCTTGAAATAGATTTCGTAGTCAATCTGACCGACAAGCGTTACTATATCCAGTCGGCTCTTACTGTGGCTGATGAAGATAAACGTATGCAAGAGGTTAATTCCCTCAATCGTATAGACGATTCCTATACCAAGATTGTTGTAGCGCGCGACAATATCCTGCCGTGGACGGATGAACGGGGCGTGCAATACATCAATATTGAAGATTTCCTGCTGGAAAGAATAAATGAGTTGTAGTCCCAAAACAAAGATTGAATGTTCGTTCTTTCAATGAGGGCTACCAAAGGAACACGGAATAAGTTACCGTGTAAATTTCCGGTAGATTTCCTTTGAAACTGCCGATAAAAACCTGACAGAGAGAAGAGAAATATCAGATATTTCTTGTAACTTTGCAAACTATAATAATGCGAATCTGAAAATGATCAGTCAGTGGAACATCCTTGTAGTCGTTACAGGCTTTGGTCGGCTTTCAGATGCTATTTGGATGTTCTTTCTTTTAGAATGTAGAATGGAAATTATTGATAATATAAACAAGACACTTAAAGAGGATATGATTGCCACCTTGCGCTCCGGCTCGAAGGTAGCGATTGCCGCGTCAAGTTTCTCTATCTATGCTTTCCAAGAGTTGAAGGAGAAGTTGGAAGATATTTCAGAACTGCGGTTTATTTTCACCTCACCTTCTTTTATTACAGAAAAGACTGATAAGCAAAAGCGAGAGTTCTATATTCCTCGCCTGAACCGTGAGCGTGATCTCTATGGCTCGGAATTTGAAATCAAACTCCGAAATGAACTATCGTTGAAAGCCGTTGCAAAGGAATGTGCCGAATGGATCAGGAAGAAAGTATGTTTTAAGTCCAACCGCACTAATGCCGGTATGCCAGCTTTTGCGACTATCGATGATACGACCTATATGCCGCTCAATGGTTTTACGACAGTGGAACTTGGCTGTGAACGAGGCAATAACCTTGCAACAGCCATCACGAAGATGGAGTCTCCGTTTACACAGCAATACCTACAGATTTTCAATCAAATCTGGAATGATGGAAGTCAACTTCAAGTTGTAACGGAACAGGTACTTGACAACATCACAAACGCATATAAGGAAAATTCCCCGGAGTTTATCTACTTCGTTACCCTTTACAACATCTTCAGTGAGTTTCTCGAAGATATATCTGAGGACATCCTACCTAACGAAGCAACCGGCTTCAAGTCGAGTGTAATCTGGAATAAACTCTATAATTTCCAACGCGACGCGGCGCTCGCCATCATCAATAAACTTGAAAAGTATAACGGCTGCATCCTTGCTGACTCAGTTGGTCTTGGTAAGACATTTACCGCTTTGTCCGTAATTAAGTATTACGAGAACCGCAACAAGTCCGTCCTCGTTCTCTGCCCGAAAAAACTCCACGACAACTGGGTTACGTACCGTTCCAACTATAAGAATAATCCGCTTGTTGCAGACCGTCTGCGCTATGATATTCTTTATCATACCGACCTTTCACGTCAGTCAGGGCAAAGCAACGGTCTTGACCTCGAACACATCAATTGGGGTAACTACGACCTTGTGGTGATTGACGAAAGCCACAATTTCCGCAATGGCGGCAAGGTTACCACAGATGAGAACGACGAGAATCCCCGTGAGAACCGCTATCTCCAGTTGATGAATAAGGTTATCCGTTCAGGGGTCAAGACCAAGGTGCTGATGCTGTCGGCTACGCCTGTCAACAACCGCTTCAATGACTTGCGCAACCAGCTCGCTCTTGCCTACGAGGGCGACAGCTCGCAGATGGATGCAAAACTCAAAACATCCAGTACGCTTGAAGATATATTCCGCCAAGCTCAGGCTGCCTTTAATAAGTGGTCAAAGTTACCTTCGGAAGATCGAACTACGAAGACTCTGCTTGAAATGCTTAGTTTCGACTTCTTTGAGGTGCTTGACAGCGTTACCATCGCAAGAAGCCGAAGGCATATCGAGCAATACTACGACACGACCGATATAGGCAAGTTCCCTGAAAGGTTAAAGCCTATTTCTCTACGTCCTAATTTGACAGATCTCCCGAAAACCGTTGATTTCAACGACATCTTTGTGAGCGTCAGCGAACTCAACCTCGCTATCTATACTCCTTCCGACTTTATCTTGCCGAGCAAGTTGGATAAATACACCGAACCGCGTGAAGATGGACGTTTTGGCAATCTTTCACGTGCCGGACGCGAACGGGGTATCCGTCAGTTGATGAGCATCAACCTGCTCAAACGTCTTGAAAGTTCGGTAAACTCTTTCCGCTTAACACTTGAAAGGATTCGGAAATACATTGCCACTACAATAGGAGCAATAGACGCCCTTACAATGCGTCATGAGGTTTCGATGGTATGTGACTATGATTTCTCATACGGCCTTGACTTCGACGAGCGAGAGGATACAGTCTTTATCGGTAACAAGAAAACCAAGATAAATCTGGAGGATATGGACTACATCCAGTGGCGTAGGTATCTTGCCAAAGACCTTGACAATTTGAATACGCTGCTGTACATGCTCGGCGACATCACACCCGAACATGACAGCAAACTGCAGATGCTCATTGATGTAATCCGTGAAAAATTTGCCAATCCCATAAACGGAGATAACCGCAAAATCATCGTCTTCACTGCTTTTTCCGACACTGCACAATACATCTATGATAATATAGCTCCACTCATCAAGGAGCGGACTGGTCTTAACACCGCACTTGTCTCAGGCGATGTAGAGGCTCGTTCCACCTTAAAACTCCGGGAAAAGCTTGATTTCAATAAGGTATTGACTTTGTTCTCACCTGTATCGAAAGACCGCTCCACGCTATATCCAAATCTCAATGAGGAAATAGATGTGCTTATAGCCACCGACTGTATTTCCGAAGGTCAGAATCTTCAGGATTGCGACTTCCTGATTAACTACGATATACACTGGAATCCTGTACGTATCATTCAACGTTTCGGACGTATCGACCGCATAGGCTCGCGGAACGAGAAAATTCAGCTTGTCAATTTCTGGCCGGACATGGACCTTGACGATTACATTGACCTCAAAGGACGTGTCGAGGCGCGAATGAAGGTGTCGGTACTAACAGCCACAGGTGATGATAATCCACTTTCAGTAGAAGAACAAGGTGATCTAAAATATCGTCGCGACCAGTTGGAACGCCTGAAAGAGGAAGTCGTCGATATTGAGGAGATGAATACGGGAGTTTCCATCATGGACTTAGGGCTTAATGAATTCCGCCTTGACCTACTTGAATATATGCGAAGCGGCGTTGACATTGAACATACTCCGATGGGGCTTCATGCTGTTACCCCAACAAGTAAGGATGCTCCCAAAGGCGTAATTTTCGTATTGAAGAACCGCAATAACGACATCAATATCGACCGTAAGAACCGTTTGCATCCGTTCTACATGGTCTATATATCGCAAGACTCCGAGGTTATAGTCAATCATCTTGACCCAAAGGGGATGCTTGACCGTATGCGTCAGTTATGTCGTGGCAAATCCGAGCCGATTTCAGAGCTTTGTCGAAAGTTCAACGCAGAGACTCGTGACGGTCAGCGGATGGGCACATACTCCAGACTTCTCGGTGACGCTATATCTTCGCTGATAGCGACAAAAGAGACTACCGACCTCTTTTCGTTCCTTGATGGCGACAACGGCTCTCTTTTCGGCAATGAAGTCAAAGGTCTTGATGATTTTGAGTTAATATGTTTTCTGATAATCCGATAAAAATGACAGATATAGTAAAAGTTGAACAAGTAAAAAACACCTTGGTATCATTAAGAGGTCAGGATGTTATTTTAGCCTCTGATGTTGCTAAACTGTATGGGGTGGAAACTAAGGCTATAAATCAGGCTGTTAAAAACAACCCCGATAAATTTCCTGAAGGATTTGTTTACGAACTTACAAAAGAGGAATGGACGGTTCTAAGGTCAAAAATTTTGACCTTAGAACCTACAACCGGGAAAGGTCATCATCCCAAATATCTTCCTAAGGCATTTACAAAAAAAGGGTTATACATGCTTGCCACTATATTGAAAAGTTCCATCGCAACACAAACCACGTTGGCGATTGTAAATACCTTTGCGGAAGTAAGGGAGTTGAAACATCGCCTTTTGGAGGTTCATGATGCGAAGTCTCAGCAAGATAAGAAGATTGGGATGAAGCGTATCGGTGATATTCTTGCGGACTTAATTATGCCTGACCTCGAAACCACCGAAACACAGTCATCTCTTGAATTCAATTTTGTCATTGGAAAATTAAAACATACCGTAACTCGACAGAGAAAGAATGATAATGCCGATATTATACTTAGAGAAAAGGTTATCTTTGCCAAAAGGCTTCTTTCAAAAGGCTTCCAAGAAAAGGAAGTATTAGAATTAGCCAACATTACAGAGAGTGACATAATTAAAATTAAAGATTTATTGTCGCTGACTCTTATCTGAAATTGTGTACGAATGTGTACACAATTCATAATGCTACTAATCATGATTGATAATGTTAGGATTGCCACCAACCACCAAAGTCAAACGACCGCTTCCAAAGGCTCAGCTCTTTAAGCGGTTCGACTGGACTCCATCGCAACGAGATCGTTTCGATGGGGAGGTGTCGCGTCTTGACTTTGTCAACTGGATTGCGCCACGAACCGTGCCGGCTATCGCCGAGGGTAACGAGGTCAAAGAAATTTTCGTTATCGAAGTAGCGCTTAAATTGCGCGACTTCGACCAAAACAGCATTGTCCTTCTCGCTAAAAGTATTCCGCAGCGTGTAATATATCTCCTGCGCTTCGAGGACGAAATCAGACTTGCTGTCTATCATACAAAACTATTTATGACTGACTGGCAATTCCTCACTCCTAATTCCTCACTCCTAATTCTTCAAGGTCTCAACCTTGATGCTGTTTGGGAAAACATTGTTTCCTCAATCGGTCAATTCACAGTGGAAGAAGGCAATTCTCTTTCAGAGCAAATCAAGGATGACGAGGAACGTGCCAAACTTGAACGTCAGATTGCTGCATTGGAGCGTCAGATAAACACTACCAAGCAGCCTCGCCGCAAGCGTGAATTATTTATTGAACTTCAAAAGCTAAAATCGAGATTATGAATAACGATAGAATTGACAAAATTGGGGTTGCTGCAGCGGTTTCCTATTTTTGCCGTTTAGGCTACTTTAACCCACACATTGCATTTGATGATAAGATTGCAGTTTGGGACGGAACTATTGAAGTTCATAAAAGCGAAGATAGTCAAAATGCGCAAGACATTGATTTCGTTATCGATGTGCAAGTTAAATCATCAGAGATAGATGATTTCGATACTGTAGGAACAGTAACGCAACGTATCCCTGTTTCTGACCTTAGTCACTATCTCAATAAAGGAGGGACATTGCTTATCAAGGCACTCGTAAATAAAATATCCTCTAAATTGTATTTTGCATATCTTGGTAAGATAGAACTTAACTCATTGTTAGAACAATGTTCCGAAACTCAGGGCGAGAAAAACATACAGCTTAAAGAGGCTCCGGCTTCTGCTCATGATTTAATACCTGAATTAAGAAGTATTCATCTTCAAGGGAAGCATAACCTTATAAAAATAGATAGTTTAGTTAACCGCTCTGACTATACATTAAATACTAAAATCGGACCTATGCCCAAAGAAGCTAATCCTATTTTATGGTTGGCTTCTCATGCCACCGATATTTTGGTTGCCCTACCTGAATATGAAGAACCGTTTTACTTAAGCGAAGGACCTTCATTCATTTTTAGCGAAACGGAAGTAGAACAACCAGTATCCATAAATGGCATGAAATTGTTTGATTCTTTTCAAATTGGCACGAGATTTAATGGAGAATATTATAGAATTAACGATTTTCTAAAGTTCAATCATAAGATTGAAGGAAAGAACATGTCGAACTATACGATAAAACCTTCAGCTCATAAATTAGGACAATATATTCGTGAACTCCAATTTGTCTATTTGCTCAATAAACATAAATGTTTCTCATTGGGACAAAATCAGATTGATGCTTCCAATTTTGATTTAGATAAAACTTCAAAACGTGAGGTTTATAGATTCTTAAAATTTTGGACTGATGTAGCCTCAATTTTTGTAACAATGAAATGGGACGAACCTAAATTCGATGTTCAGTTATTATCAAATGATGATATTACAGAGCTGCGTGAGATGATAGAGTATATTGTTCATAATAAATCTATCCCCGTCACCGATATTACCGATAGGATTAAAATTTATTCTATTGGTGGTTTTAAGTATGCACTGGGAATTACTGAAAACGATGGCACTTATAAATACATCGATATCAATTATTGTCAAAGTATTTGTGTAAACAACGAAACCGTAGGGGAGCAGATATATCCAGTATATGCTTATCTTGCTTTAAATAATATTTTTCCTGAAAATCTGTCGTATGACAGACTCATTGAGAGCTATGATAAATGTAAAGGAGCATATGACTTACTTGACATTGCGAACCACAACGTACTTTCTTATATTTCACAATATGATTTGACAAATAATTATCTTTTTTTGCAGAAAGGTTTAGAACTATGTGAATGGCAGATAGAGAACGCTTTAAAAGACGAACTTGTAATCTATAATCTCAACAAGTTTCAAATAAAGAAGCGGTTAAATATTGAATTATCAGAGAATGAGATAGACTTCCTGATAAATTTACCTTCGGATAATTCTCAAATATCTTTTGCCGTTAATGTTATCCTAAATGATAAAATTAGGGCTATAAAAAGTTGGGAATCACTCTCTGAAGAAGATAGGTCATTCATTACCAATCTTCCCATCTATGTATTATTTGAAAAATTAACTAAAAGCAATGGACAAATTACGAATGAAAAGCCTTGACGCTGTGGATGGAAATGTAGCTAAAATTGCTGTGTTGTTTCCGCAATGCGTTACTGAGCGGCTAAATAAAGATGGTAAGCCGGAACTTGCCATTGACTTCGACAAGCTCCGTGCAGAGTTGTCAAAGGACGTTCTCGAAGAGGGCGAAGAACGTTATCAGTTCACATGGCCCGATAAGCGAGTTGCTTCTCGTCTTGCCAATACGCCGACAGATAAAACACTGCGTCCTGATGTCGATGCCTCAAAAGATTTCTGGAACACAGAAAATCTTTACATTGAGGGTGATAATCTTGATGTGCTGAAAGTTCTCCGCGAGAATTACCTCGGCAAAATCAAGATGATATACATTGACCCTCCATATAATACTGGTAACGATTTCGTGTACAACGATGATTTTGCCATTAGCCAAAATGAATTTGATGAACGGTCAGGATTTGTTGATGAAAACGGTAATCGTGTCCTTGACCCAATGCAGCGCAATACCGAGAGTAACGGTCGTTTCCATACCGATTGGTTGAATATGATATATCCTCGTCTGAAAGTTACTCGCGACTTACTTACCGAGGATGGCGTCATCTTTATATCAATAGATGATGGTGAATTTGAAAATCTCAAACGTCTTTGCGATGAGATTTTCGGTGCTTCTAACTTTAGAAATACAATTTTGGTTAGACGAAGAATAAAAAGCCTTAACTCACAATTTGCAGATAATGGATTAACAAGTCTTAATGTAGGTTTTGAATACATACTTGTATATTCTAAATCTGATAAATTCTTAATGAAAGCACTTCGTCAAAAGAAGATAGATGCATCTCAGAAAGGAAGATGGGATGTGTTCTGGAGCAATGCAGATAGGCCCACTATGCGTTATGACATTCTTGGTTTTACCCCAAGTACAGGTCAATGGAGAAATGGTAAAGAAAAGGCATATCAGGCTGTTCAAAACTATGTCATTTATGAGGCGCAATATTCAAATGAAATGACGCTGGAGGAATATTCTAAGAAAACCGGTATCACTGATTTCATTAGGCGTATTCCTAACGCTACAGGTAAGAATGGTGGAGTCCAACATTGGGTAGCTCCTTCAGATACCGCTTTACGCACAAGTAACTGGACCGACATTGAAGTATCTCAGATAAGCAAGGAAATAGATTTACCATTTGATAATCCTAAGAGCCGTCAACTTATCGCAGAATTAATTAAACTTTCAGAATTTTCTGAAACGGATATTATCCTTGACTTCTTTAGTGGTAGCGCAACAACCGCCCACGCCGTAATGAAACTCAATGCAGAAGACGGAGGACATCGGAAATTCATTATGGTACAGCTTCCCGAAATTACCGATGAAAATAGCGAGGCTCACAAGGCTGGTTATGAGAACATATGCCAAATCGGAGAAGAACGCATCCGACGTGCCGGAGATAAAGTCAAAGAAGAGGCTGGTCTTAACGGGCAAGATCTTGACATCGGCTTCCGTGTACTCAAACTCGACTCGTCGAATATGGAAGACGTGTTCTATACTCCTGAGGACTTCAAAGAGGCAGACCTTTTTAATTCCGTTGACAATGTGAAGCATGACCGCACACCGCTTGACCTTCTTTTCCAAGTAATGCCGGAACTCGGGATTAAACTCTCAGCTAAAATTAGAAATGAGGAATTAGGAGGTAGGAATGTTTTTATTGTAGATGATGGATTCCTTATCGCCACATTCGATATGGATGTTAACGAGTCCACTGTCACTGAAATCGCCAAGATGAAACCGCCATACTTCGTTATGCGCGATGCCTCCGCGACAAACGACAATGTCCTCGACAACTTCGAGCAAATCTTCAAGCATTATTCACCCGACACAATCCGCAAAATGTTGTGAATTAGGAATTAGGAAAGAGGAATTAAACTAAGTTCAAACCAATTTTGCAGACACATCTGCAAAATGTTTCAGTATACTTGATATGAAAGAATCAAATCCCGTTAAAGATAAGTCGAAAGCATTTGTTGTAAGAATTATCAACGTATATAAGTATTTATGTAGTAATAAGAACGAGTATGTTCTGTCAAAACAATTATTACGTAGTGGCACAAGCGTTGGTGCTAATATAGCAGAGGCTCTTTGCGGGATAAGCAAGAAGGATTTTCTTGCCAAGATGTATATTGCTTTTAAAGAATGTGTAGAAACTCAATATTGGCTTGAACTTTTATCTGAAACTGATTTCCTTTCTGCGAGTGAATTTGAATCAATAAATAACGATTGTGAGGAATTTCTTAATTCCTAATTCCTCACTCCTAATTCCACATTGAAAAAAATGAAATTCAAGTTTAAGATACAAGGTTATCAGACCGAGGCTGTCGATAATACAACCGCCATATTCACTGGTCAACCTAACCGTGACTCTTCAAAATATCGCCGCGATCTCGGTAAGCGAAGTTCCGGTGTTATTCGCTTTGATGGTGATGATGACGGTTATCGAAATGCTGACGTGGAACTTTCGTCCAAGCAGTTGCTTGAGAATCTCCATTCGGTTCAGACATTAGCAGGTGTGCCTCTTTCTAAATCCTTAAGTAAGATAGAAGGCTTGGGTGCCGTCAACCTTGATGTCGAGATGGAAACCGGTACGGGTAAGACTTACGTCTATATTAAGACGATGTTTGAACTAAACAAGCTCTATGGCTGGTCGAAGTTCATTATCGTTGTACCGAGTATCGCTATCCGTGAGGGTGTGGCAAAATCTTTCCGCATGCTTGAAGATCATTTCATGGAGCAATACGGAAAGAAAGCCCGGTGGTTTGTCTATAACAGCTCGAACCTCAATCAACTTGACCAGTTTTCGCAGGATGCAGGGCTGAACGTGATGATTATAAACACTCAAGCGTTCGCAGCTTCACTAAAAGAGGGTGGACGCTCAAAGGAGAGCCGTATCATATACTCCAAGCGTGACGAGTTTGCTTCTCGCCGTCCTATCGACGTGATTGCAGCCAACCGTCCGATCATCATAATGGACGAGCCTCAGAAGATGGAAGGAGCCGCAACGCAGGCCGCGCTCAAAAAATTCAATCCTCTGTTCGTATTGAACTACTCCGCGACTCACCGCACAAAGCATGATACGATCTATGCGCTTGACGCTCTGGACGCATACCGAGAACGTCTTGTCAAGCGCATCAAGGTGATAGGCTTCGAGTTGAAGAACCTACGTGGAACCAACGGCTATATGTATCTCGACAACATTATCCTGTCACCCAATAAGCCACCGATGGCGCGTATTTCCATCGAAGTCAAAAGTGCCTCCGGAGAACCACGTCGGCTATTCAAGACTCTGGGCGTGGGAGATTCTCTATTTGTCGAGTCAAAGGAACTGGAGCAATACCGGGGATTCGATATTGCCGAGATTTTCCCCGGCTCAGCCACGCAGCCGACGGCATACGTCACTTTCACCAACGGAGTGACACTCCGCAAAGGTGATGTAATGGGCGATAAGAATCTTTTGCATCTTCAGCGCGTTCAGATATGCGAGACTATAAAGGCTCACTTCGAGAAAGAGCGTCAGCTTTTCAAGAAAGGAATAAAGTGTCTTTCGCTTTTCTTCATTGATGAAGTGGCGAAATATCGCAAGTATGATGAGAATGGAGAACCTGTTAAAGGTATTTTCCAAATCATCTTTGAGGAAGAATATGCCCGTCTTGTCAATGAGGAGTTCCATATTTGGGACGAGGACTATAATGGGTATCTGCGCCGATTTGCACCATATCAGACGCATCGCGGCTATTTCTCTATCGACAAGAAAGGGAAGATGATTGATACCAAGACCAAGCGTGGCAGCGATGTCAGCGAGGAAGCCTCCGACTACGACCTTATATTGCGCGACAAAGAGCGTCTGCTGAGTTTCGATGAACCGACACGATTTATCTTTTCTCACTCAGCCTTGCGCGAAGGCTGGGATAACCCCAACGTATTCCAGATTTGTACGCTCCGGCACAGTGACTCCACCACAGCAAAACGCCAGGAAGTGGGACGCGGTCTGCGTATTGCCGTAGACAAGAATGGTGTACGTCAGGACAAGGAACTGCTTGGCGATGATGTTCACAACATAAACGTACTCACTGTCATTGCCAATGAAAGTTATTCGGACTTCACCAATGCTCTCCAGCGCGAAACCTGCGCTGCCCTGCGTGAACGTGTAGCCAAAGCGACATCAAGTTACTTTGAGGGCAAGACTATCACAGTGGATGGGCAACCTCACGTGGTTACAGACCGCGAGGCAAGCCGCATTATGGTATGGCTGGAAGATAACGGGTATATTGACGATGCAGGCAACATCACTCCGAAATATCATGCCGATGCCACAGCCGGGTCTGTTGCTCCCTACGGTAAGCAACTTGAAGCGATGGCTAAGGGTGTTACGCTGTTGATTAACTCTATCTTCGACCCGAACCTCCTTAAAAAGATGACAGGTGACGGCAACAAGGCAAAATTGCCTGAACCAAGGCTTAACGCCAATTTTGCGAAGCCGGAGTTTCAGGCTCTCTGGAATGCCATCAATCATCAGTATGTCTATACGGTGAGTTATGACACCGCAGAACTTATCAAGAACGCAATCCTCCATCTCAACACTGACGAGTTGCAGGTACGTGCACTCCGCTATATCAAGATTGAAGGACAGCAAGACGCGCAGGAGGTTACAGAATTTGGCAATACCAAATCAACCTCCAACGAACTGACCGATGTATCTACTTCGTCTGTCAAATATGACCTTATCGGACAGGTTGCTAAAGGTGCCAATATCACCCGTCGCACCGCAGCCAAGATTCTTCAAGGGTTACGTCCGGAAAAACTCGCCCTGTTCCGCAACAACCCCGAAGAATTTATCCGTAAGGTTGTGCAAATAATCCGCGAGCAAAAAGCCACGATGATAGTTGACCACATCCACTATCATCTGACCGACGGCAAATATGACTCCGACATATTCACCGCCGCAAGCCGAGCCGAATTCGACAAGGCCGTTCAGACATCGAAGCATATCACTGACTATGTTGTTTCCGACAGCAAAGGTGAACGCGACTTCGCCCACGACCTCGATGAAGCTGAGGAAGTAGTGGTATATGCGAAGTTGCCACGCTCATTCAGTATTCCTACGCCGGTAGGCAACTATGCTCCCGACTGGGCGATTGCGATGCAGAAAGATGGCGTCAAGCATATTTTCTTCATTGCAGAGACCAAAGGATCGCTCCAATCCATGCAGCTCAACGCAATAGAAAATGCTAAGATTGACTGTGCCTCTCAACTGTTCAACGAGATCTCGACCGATAACGTCAAATATCATAAGGTAACTTGTTACCAAGACCTTATTGACGCAATGACGGCAAACAAATAATCTTTATCTTATATGCAGACATTAGAACAAGTTACAAGGATTCGCCACTTACTGAATAATAAGAGTTTATCTTTTATTATTGGAGCTGGCTTTAGCAAAAATATGTCTGATAAGTTTGTGGATTGGGGTGGGCTTCTATTCCCCCTCGTAAAAGAGATGTATGGCATAGACGATGATAATGATGTATGGCATAAGATTGAAGAGGTTGGTTATCTTGGTATAGCAGATATATCAAGCAAAATTGACTTTACGAATGATGAATTATTACATATATGGAATAAGATGAAACTATCATTATCTCAAATCAAGGAAGAATGTGATAAGAGGTCTGATAATAAATCTCTATTCTTTTTGAGTCATTTTGATGGGATATTGGATGAAATGAAATTGTTTGTGGAAAATAATTCATTCAAAGCTATTTCTAAAGAAGAATATGATAGGGTACATGATACTATTATAAAGTTAAGAATTTCGGTATCATCAAATACAAGTCACAATATAAATGAACTACTCATAGAAGATCACACCGATGATGCTATCTCAATGCTTGAAGATATACATCCCGAAAAAAGATTCACGGAATTTCAGTCTGAGTATATTTTGTTGGCTAATAAAATAGTGCTAAAACAATCGAAATATCTGAATAGATATATGAAACATTTTTCATGGATTGTTGGAACTTATTCAGGAAACTATTTCTGCGTAAGCTCTAACCATATATAAAGCAGCATACTTATGAGCAGGAAGTCGATACGGTTTTTCAATGATCGCGAGGTGAGAGCGGTCTGGGATGACGAAAACAACTGTTGGTGGTTCTCGGCTACTGATGTCGTGCGTGCCATCAATGATGAGCCTGATTATACAAAAGCCGGTAATTATTGGCGTTGGCTTAAGCGAAAGTTAAAACAGGATGGCGTTCAGTTCGTGAGTGGCACTCACAAACTGAAAATTGTCGCTGCCGATGGTAAGCAGTATAACAGCGATGCTCTTTCTGCAGACGACATTATTCTTCTCGCCAAGCATTACCCTAATAACCGTGCGAGCAAGTTCCTTGACTGGTTCACTTACAACGACAATACTATTGACGGGCAGAGCCGAAAGAAAGCATACACTCTGTTTGAAAGTGGTCTGCTAAACTCTCTTGAACCGGGAAGTATGAAATGTCTGCAACAGATACATGCTTATCTGTTTGGAGGCTTGTATGAGTTTGCCGGACAGATAAGGAATAAGAATATCTCGAAGGGTGGATTCACGTTTGCCAACTGTCTTCATTTCCCAACGATCATACCGACCATTGAGCGAATGCCTGAAACCACACTTGACGAGATTGCAGACAAGTATGTTGAGATGAACGTAGTGCATCCATTTATGGAAGGAAACGGACGTAGCGCACGCATCTGGCTTGACCTTATGCTCCGTCGCTCGCTGAAACTCTGCGTGGACTGGAGCCAAATTGATAAGAATGAATATCTGACAGCAATGCGCGAAAGCGTGGTCGATTCAACGCACATCAAGTCTCTGCTGAAAGGTGCGCTGACCGATAAAATCAACGACCGCGAGATGTTCATGAAAGGCATCGACTACTCGTACTACTACGAAGAAGAGTAGCCAATCGTTCTTGCACAAGTTCAAAAAAAACTATAGCTTACCCTCTAATGCCGTCTATGCGTATATACTGGCAAGAGTTGAGTTGGAAATGGAGCAATTGCCAGTTGAATAAAAGAATAGCGAGGTAACTATTGAATTATCACTGAGTTACCTCGCTATATCTGTGCCCGGAACAGAGCCTGGCCGATAGGACAACGAATAAAATGTACTCTTTGCGGATATAGGACAGGAGCGTAAAAACTGTCGGAGTTTTCCAAAACTTTCTTAAGAATCTTTCCGAAAACTCCGACAGTTTCGGCGGAGATTCTTAAGAGTTTTTCCTTGCACTTTCTTTTCCTTTTTTTGCGGGAACCGCCGGAGCGAAAGAGGATAAGCACAACCACAATTCCGGCCTCGCTCATGCGGTCGGGCTTATATCGCTATTGCTCCTACTAATCCGATGAGTAAATTAATCCTTATTTCGAGCTCACGTTAAAGTATGATAAAAGATGAAAATCATAGATTGTTTTATCGGCAATCTTTTGTGACTACATCAGCAGGGTTAATCCTTTCGGCCGTACACGGATGACGGTTTGGACTGGAATATGGCTATGTTTTCAGCCGATTTAAAGAATTATTTCTCTAATAACTGCCTGAAAGTTGTTATTATCCCACTATTTTTATATACTTTTGCACGCAAAACTATTAAACTATTATTTAGTTAGGTATATGGCAAATATAATTAAGTTACGTAAAGGCTTGGACATAAACCTGAAAGGAAAGCCGGTTCAGAAGCTGTTTGACGTAAAAAGGCCCGAAACATACGCTTTGGTTCCGGACAATTTTACGGGCATAGCTCCTAAAGTGGTGGTGAAAGAACAGGATCATGTAAAAGCCGGGGATGCTTTGTTCATTGATAAAAAACATCCGGAAGTAAAATTTGTCTCTCCCGTAAGCGGAACTGTACTGGGTGTGGATAGGGGCGAGCGCCGTAAGGTGTTGAGCATTCGTGTGAAGGCAGATGCAGAGCAGAGTTATGTGGAGTTTGGAAAGAAAGAGGTAGAGAAGCTTTCCGGTGAGGAGGTAAAAGCGGCTTTATTGGAAGCCGGTTTGTTCGCTTTCGTTAAGCAGCGTCCTTATGATGTGGTGGCCGACCCTGCCGGCGCTCCGAAAGCTATTTTTATCTCAGCTTTTGATTCCCGGCCTTTGGCTCCGGAGTTCGAATTCGTTTTGAAGGGACAAGAGGAGGATTTTCAAGTTGGCCTGGACGCATTGTCCAAGATGGCTCCGGTGTATTTGGGAGTCAGTGTCTCCCAGAAGTCGCCGGCCTTGACACAGGCCCGGAACGTGACGGTTACGATGTTTGAGGGTCCCCATCCCGCAGGAAACGTCGGGGTGCAGATTCATCATGTCAGCCCTATAAATAAGGGGGAAATTGTTTGGACCATTGGTGCGGAAGAGGTGTTGTTCATAGGACGTTTGTTCCGCACAGGGAAAGTTGATTTTACACGTACAATCGCTTTGGCCGGTTCGGAAGTAATTTCTCCGGCATATTGCAAGATGGTGATTGGCGCCCAGTTGCTTCCTCTTTTACAGAACCGGACGACTACCGGAAAGCCTTTGCGCTATATAAACGGAAATGTACTTACCGGATACAAGACGACTCCTGAATCGTTCTTGGGAGCGAAAGTCACGGAAGTGACCGTTATTCCTGAGGGCAGCGATGTGCACGAGATGTTCGGGTGGATTATGCCTCGTTTCAATGATTACAGCACAAGCCACTCTTATTTCAGTTGGCTGTTTGGCAGGAAGAAGGAATATACGATTGACGCTCGGGTGAAAGGTGGAGAGAGACACATGATTATGTCGAACGAATACGACAAGGTGTTCCCGATGGACATTCTTCCCGAATTCCTGGTTAAGGCAATTATTGCGGGGGACATTGACCGGATGGAAGCGTTGGGCATATACGAAGTGGCTCCGGAAGATTTCGCTCTGTGCGAGTTCGTGGATTCTTCCAAACTGGAGTTGCAGCGTATTGTGCGTGAGGGATTGGATGCTTTACGCGCTGAAATGTGCTAAGAACTATTCATTATTATATAATTAGATAAATCATTGATGAAAGCGTTAAGAAATTATCTCGACAAGATAAAGCCGAACTTTGAAGAGGGAGGCAAGTTTCACGCGTTTCGTTCTGTGTTCGATGGTTTTGAAACCTTCTTTTATGTACCGAACACGACTTCGAAAACGGGAACGAACATCCATGATGCGATAGATAGCAAGCGTATCATGTCGATTGTTGTGATTGCATTGGTGCCGGCCTTGTTGTTCGGCATGTATAATATAGGTTATCAACATTTCAATGCGGCAGGTTTGGAGGCCGGTTTTGTTGAAATGTTCGGATATGGCCTTTTGGCGACCTTGCCTAAGATTATTGTTTCCTATGTGGTGGGATTGGGCATTGAATTTACCGTGGCGCAATGGAAAGGAGAGGAGATTCATGAGGGTTTCCTTGTTTCCGGCATATTGATTCCGATGATTGTTCCGGTGGGCTGTCCGTTGTGGATGCTGGCCATTGCCACGGCTTTTTCGGTTATTTTTGCCAAGGAAGTGTTTGGCGGAACCGGTATGAATGTCTTCAATGTGGCTTTAATCGCCCGCGCGTTTCTATTTTTCGCTTATCCGACGGTGATGAGCGGTGATGCCGTTTGGGTGGCTACGGATAGCATATTGGGCTTGGGCGCCGATATTGACGGTTATACGGCGGCTACTTCTTTGGGTATTGCGTCTACAGCGGTTGAAGCTTCGGCATATCCTCCGTTCAGCATGGATATGATTACAGGATTGATTCCGGGTTCTATCGGAGAAACCAGTGTCATCGCCATTGCCATCGGTGCGGTGATTTTGTTGTGGACTGGTGTGGCAAGTTGGAAAACTATGGGTTCTGTTTTTGTAGGGGGTATCGTAATGGGACTTGTTTTCAATGTGGCAGGTCCGGATACGGCCATGGCGAATATGCCTTGGTATGAACATCTTGTATTGGGAGGATTCTGTTTCGGTGCGGTCTTTATGGCGACTGATCCGGTCACATCTGCCCGTACGGAAACCGGCAAGTATATATTCGGCTTTCTGGTAGGTGCCATGGCCATTATAATCCGTGTTCTCAATCCCGGATATCCTGAAGGTATGATGTTGGCTATCTTATTGATGAATGTATTTGCTCCGTTGATTGACTATTGCGTGATACAGAGCAATATATCCCGTAGAATGAATCGTGCAAAACTTAAATAATCAGGAATATGGCTACAAAAAAGTTCAAATGTAAAGTATGTGGCTATGTCCACGAGGGGGATAAGGCTCCGGCTAAATGTCCTATATGTAACGCTCCGGCTTCAGAATTCGAGGAGATAAGAGAAGAAGGTGAAGGAGGCAAGAAAAAGTTGAATACCAATAGTAATGCCTATACAATACTCTATGCAACGGTGATGGTCATTATCGTGGCCTTTTTGCTGGCGTTTGTTTCCAGTGCCTTGAAAAGTACGCAGGAAAAGAATGTGCAACTGGATACGAAGAAACAGATTCTTGCTGCCTTGAGCATTTATGACGTGCAGGATGCTGATGCGGAATTTGAGAAGTTAGGTATGACGGATATGTTAATGCAGCCTGACGGAACGTTGGTGAAAAACGACGGACCTTTCCAGACAATTTATAAAGGTGAAATCGCGGAAGGACGTCTGCATGTTTTTGAGTGCAAGGTAGACGGTCAGACAAAGTATATCATTCCTGTGTATGGGGCCGGACTTTGGGGGCCTATCTGGGGATATATCGGTTTGAATGACGATAAGGATACGGTGTGTGGCGTATATTTCTCTCATGCGGGTGAGACTCCGGGATTAGGGGCTGAAATCACTACTCCTAAATTCCAGACTCAGTTTGACGGAAAGAAAGTGCTTGAGAACGGTATTGTCGCGCTAGGGGTAGAAAAGAACGGCAAAGTGTCCAAACCTGCCTATCAGGTGGACGGTATTTCCGGTGCTACCATTACCTCGAAAGGAGTCAACGACATGTTGAAAGACTGTCTGAGCGCTTATACCAGATTTTTAACTAATAAATAAAAAGAGGAGGAAGACAGAATATGAGCGAATTATTTTCGAAAAAGAATAAAGAGGTATTCTTCAATCCACTTGGCGTAAACAATCCCGTGACCGTGCAGGTGCTCGGAATCTGTTCGGCATTGGCTGTCACGGCGCAGCTGGAACCGGCTATCGTAATGGGATTGTCGGTGACGGTCATTGTGGCATTTGCCAATGTTATCATTTCATTAATCCGTAACACGATTCCCAACCGTATCCGTATTATTGTGCAGTTGGTGGTGGTCGCGGCGTTGGTTACGATAGTGAGCGAGATCCTGAAAGCATTTGCTTATGACGTAAGTGTACAGTTGTCGGTATATGTAGGTTTGATTATCACAAACTGTATCTTGATGGGACGTCTGGAAGCTTTTGCCATGCAAAACGGCCCGTGGGAGTCTTTCCTTGATGGTATAGGAAATGGTCTGGGTTATGCGAAGATTTTAGTGATTGTGGCTTTTTTCCGCGAATTGCTGGGAGCGGGTACTCTTTTCGGATTCCGTATCATTCCTGAAGCCGCCTATGAAGCCGGATATATGAATAACGGCCTGATGCTGATGCCTCCTATGGCATTGGTTATTTGTGCTTGTATCATTTGGTATCAGCGTGCGCATAACAAAGAACTGCAAGAAAAGTAATGAATCCTAAAAAGAACAGAATATGGAATATTTAAGTTTATTTGTAAAGTCCATCTTTGTGGACAATATGATATTTGCATTCTTTTTGGGAATGTGTTCTTACTTGGCCGTTTCGAAGAATGTGAAGACAGCATTGGGTTTAGGGATAGCCGTTACGTTTGTACTGGTTGTAACGGTGCCTGTAAACTATTTGCTTGAGAATTATGTACTGAAGGCGAATGCTTTGGTAGAAGGTGTTGATTTGAGCTTTTTGGCATTCATTCTGTTTATCGCTGTCATTGCGGGTATCGTGCAGTTGGTAGAGATGGTTGTGGAACGTTTCACTCCCTCATTGTATGCCTCTTTGGGTATATTCCTTCCGCTGATTGCAGTAAACTGTGCCATCATGGGCGCGTCATTGTTTATGCAGCAGCGTCATTTCATTCATATCGGCGAAGCGGCTACGTATGCTTTCGGATCCGGTATAGGATGGTTGCTGGCTATCGTGGGCCTGGCTGCTATTCGTGAAAAAATGGCTTACTCGGATGTGCCGGCTCCATTGAAAGGGTTGGGCATAACATTTATAACCGTAGGTTTGATGGCTATGGCGTTTATGTGTTTCTCTGGTTTGAAAATCTAATAAGAAAGGAATAGAACAATGGATATGAATTTAATATTAGCGAGCATTGGAGTATTCCTCGTAATTATTCTGCTGCTTGTGATAATCCTGTTGGTGGCTAAAGCGTATCTTACTCCTTCGGGAAAAGTGAAATTGACAATTAATGGCGATAACCGGTTGGAGGTGGAATCCGGTTCCACTCTTCTGAATACGTTGTCGGTAAATGGCATTTACTTGTCATCCGCATGTGGCGGTAAAGGCTCCTGCGGACAATGCAAATGCCAGGTAGTAGAGGGCGGGGGAGAGATTCTACCTTCAGAAGTAAGTCATTTCAGCCGGAAACAGCAACAAGACCATTGGCGTTTGGGCTGTCAGGTGAAGGTGAAGAATGATATGGCCATTAAAGTACCTGAATCGGTGATGGGAGTGAAAGAGTGGGAATGCGAAGTGATTAGTAATAAGAATGTAGCTACTTTTATCAAAGAGTTCATTGTGGCGCTGCCTGAAGGAGAACACATGGACTTTATTCCGGGAAGCTATGCGCAGATTAAGATTCCTGCTTATTCCATGGATTATAATAAGGATATCGATAAGAGTCTGATTGGTGATGAATATCTGCCGTCATGGGAGAAATTCGGCTTATTCGGTTTGAAATGTAAGAATGACGAACCGACCATCCGTGCTTATTCAATGGCTAATTATCCGGCGGAAGGTGATCGCATCATGCTGACGGTACGTATCGCGACGCCTCCGTTCAAGCCGAAACCTCAGGTCGGATTCCAGGATGTGATGCCGGGTATCGCTTCCTCCTATATCTTTACGTTGAAACCGGGTGACAAGGTCTTGATGAGCGGACCTTATGGAGATTTCCATCCAATATTCGATTCAAAACGCGAAATGATGTGGGTTGGTGGTGGTGCCGGTATGGCCCCGTTGCGTGCACAGATTATGCATATGACCAAAACGTTGCATACGACAGATCGTAAGATGTCTTATTTCTATGGCGCCCGCGCTTTGAACGAAGTGTTTTATTTGGAAGATTTCCTGCAATTGGAAAAGGAATTCCCCAATTTCTCGTTCCATCTGGCTCTTGACCGTCCGGATCCTGCCGCGGATGCAGCCGGTGTGAAATATACTCCTGGATTTGTTCATCAGGTTATATATGAAACCTATCTGAAGAATCATGAGGCGCCGGAAGATATCGAATATTACATGTGCGGTCCTGGCCCGATGTCGAAAGCCGTAGTGAACATGCTTGACGGCCTGGGTGTGGAACCTGCAAGTATCATGTACGATAACTTCGGCGGATAACGGGCCGAACTTTAGTCTGAAACGATAAAACGGATGGCTTTATGTGGAAGCAATCCGTTTTTTTGTTAATTTTACTGCGTTTGAAGGACATAAGTAATATTGTGTAACATTGATGTTGATAGATATGGAAAAGATTCTCCGGAATCTGAATATAGAAGCGTTGAATCCCATGCAGGAGGCGGTATGGAAAGAAGATACGGATCATAAAGATTTGATTCTGCTTTCCCCTACGGGTTCAGGTAAGACCATTGCTTATCTGTTGCCTTTGCTTCGCAGGCTGGATTCATCGGTAAGAGGGGTGCAAGCCGTTATATTGGTTCCTTCCAGAGAACTGGCCTTACAGACAGAAGCTGTTTTCAAATCCATGGGAACGGATTACAGGATCATGAGTTGTTATGGAGGTCGTCCTGCTATGGAAGAGCACCGGACCATGAAAGGATTGCAGCCGGATGTGATTGTGGCTACCCCGGGTAGGATGAACGATCATCTTTCTAAGCGGAATTTTGACCCTTCCACTGTCAAGACGTTGGTCATCGATGAGTTTGACAAGTGTTTGGAATTCGGCTTTCATGATGAAATGTCTGCTGTGATTGCCCGATTGCCGGCATTGTCCAAACGGTATCTTTTGTCAGCGACGGATGCGGAAGAGATTCCGGAATTTACCGGAATAGGAAGGGTTGTAAAACTGAATTTTCTGAGTCCGGAGGAAACACACTCCGGGCGTATCCATGTCTACAGGGTCGTGTCGCCGGAAAAAGACAAACTGGAAACATTGTATAAATTGCTTTGTACCTTAGGTAATCAGCCTACGATTATTTTTTGTAACCATCGCGAGTCGGTCGACCGTATTGGAAAGTATCTTTCCTCAAAAGGAATTTTTCATGAAATCTTTCATGGAGGTATGGAACAGGATCAACGGGAACGCGCGCTCTACAAGTTCAGGAACGGAAGTTGCCATATTTTTGTGTCTACGGATTTAGCTGCAAGAGGATTGGATATCCCGGAAACAGAAAATATCGTTCATTATCATTTGCCTGTGAACGAGGAAGGGTATATCCATCGCAATGGGCGGACGGCCCGGTGGCAAGCTGAAGGAAATTCCTTTTTGATCCTCCGTGAGGAGGAGCTCCTTCCGGCTTACTGTGGGACTCCTCAGGAATATATTCTGCCGGATAATCCTCCCAAGCCTTTGCCTCCGGTGTGGGTCACCTTATATATAGGAAAAGGCAAGAAAGATAAGCTGAATAAAATAGACATTGTCGGTTTCTTATATAAGAAAGGGAATCTTTCCAAGGATGATGTCGGAAAAGTGGATGTGAAGGACCATTATGCTTTGGTTGCTGTAAGAAGGAAGAAGCTAAGACAATTGTTGAATCTGATTCGGGGTGAAAAAATTAAGGGGATTAAGACTGTTATAGAGGAAGTAAAGGCCTGAATAGTGTCTTTTTGATACTTGTTCTGGGAAATAAAACAGAATAATAGTCTGATATGGACAAAATGTTATTTCATATTTGCTATCCGTACATTGCAAAAAGAAAGAATAAAAATCCATATGGAAGGAATTTTGCCTGAATGTAGGTACTTTCTTAAACTTTTATTTGAAATCCTTTTGAGGGGTGACTATTAATTCGTATTTTCGCCCTATCAAAATTAAAAACCATTATTGTATAACCAAAACAAACATCAAATGAAAAAGCATAATTTCAATGCCGGACCATCTATTTTACCCCGTGAGGTAATAGAACAAACAGCTCAAGCCGTGTTAAGCTTTGAGGATACAGGACTTTCTATTTTGGAAATCAGTCATCGTGCCAAATACTTTCAACCGGTAGTGGATGAAGCCGTAGCTTTGTTTAAAGAACTTCTCCATATTCCGGAAGGATATTCGGTACTTTTCTTGGGTGGTGGTGCCAGCTTGGAATTTTGTATGGTTCCATACAATTTCCTTGAAAAAAAGGCTGCCTACTTGAATACGGGTACGTGGGCAAAGAAAGCGCTTAAAGAAGCCAAAAACTTTGGTGAAGTGGTGGAAGTAGCTTCGTCGGTTGACAGTAACTTTACTTATATTCCTAAAAATTATGTGATTCCGGCGGATGCGGATTATTTCCATTATACAAGTAACAACACAATATTCGGTACGGAAATCCGTGCTCCGTTTGTTGAATCTCCGGTACCGGTAGTTTGTGATATGTCTTCTGATATTTTCTCGCACCCGGTTGATGTAAGCAAGTATATTTGTATCTATGGCGGCGCGCAGAAAAATTTAGCTCCTGCGGGTCTTACTTTTGTGATTGTAAAGGATGAGGCTGTCGGTAAGGTTTCCCGTACGGTTCCTACCATGCTGAATTACCGGACGCATATTGATGGAGGATCCATGTTCAACACTCCTCCGGTATTGCCTATCTATTCCGCCTTGTTGAATCTTCGTTGGATTAAGAAGATGGGTGGTGTGGAAGTGATGGCTCAGCGTGCAAAGGAAAGAGCCGATTTGCTTTATGCCGAGATAGACCGTAACAAATTGTTTAGAGGTACTGTAACGGATAAGGAAGACCGTTCTTACATGAACATTTGCTTTGTGATGAACGAAGAATATAAAGATTTGGAAGCTGAATTCTTGAAATTTGCGACAGACAAGGGCATGGTTGGCATCAAGGGCCACCGTTCTGTAGGAGGTTTCCGTGCTTCATGTTACAATGCGATGCCGCTTGAAAGTGTACAGGCTTTGGTTGATTGCATGCAGGAATTTGAAAAAGCTCATTAAATTCGAAAGATTATGAAAGTTTTAGTAGCGACAGATAAACCGTTTGCCAAAGTAGCGGTAGACGGTATCCGTAAGGAGATGGAAGCTGCCGGTTATGAACTGGTGCTGCTTGAAAAATATGGTGAAAAGGCTAAATTGCTGGAAGCGGTAAAAGACGCGGACGCTATCATTATTCGCAGTGATATTGTCGATGCGGAAGTGTTGGACGCAGCGAAGAAACTGAAAATTGTAGTACGTGCGGGAGCAGGATACGACAATGTGGATTTGGATGCGGCAACCGCCCGTCAGGTGTGCGTCATGAACACACCTGGACAAAATTCCAATGCCGTAGCGGAACTGGCTTTCGGTTTGATGGTATATGCGGTTCGCAATCTGTATAATGGTACGTCAGGGACCGAATTGAAAGGGAAGAAACTGGGTATTCATGCCTATGGCAATGTCGGGCGTAATGTAGCCCGCATCGCGAAGGGATTTGGCATGGAAATTTTCGCGTATGATGCTTTCTGCCCGAAAGAAGTCATTGAAAAGGACGGTGTAAAGGCTGTGGATTCTGTAGAGGAACTTTATAAGACTTGTGATGTTGTTTCTCTGCATATTCCGGCTACGGCGGAGACTAAAAATTCCATTAATTATGCGTTGGTCAATCTGATGCCGAAAGGTGGCCTCTTGGTTAATACCGCGCGTAAGGAAGTCATCGATGAAGCTGGGTTAATCCGGTTGCTGGAAGAGAGAACCGACCTTAAATATATGACAGACATCATGCCTGCTGCCAATGAGGAATTTGCTTCCAAATTTGCCGGCCGTTATTTCTCCACTCCTAAGAAGATGGGAGCTCAAACCGCTGAAGCGAATATCAATGCCGGCATTGCCGCTGCCAGACAGATTGTCGGTTTCTTGAAAGAAGGTTGCGAGAAATTTCGTGTGAATAAATAAGTATGTCCGTTCACCACAAACTATGCGAGATACGGGGAATCTGTGCTATGGTTTGTGGTGAATTCTTTTTATAACAGTCTAAACTTTAATACTATGGCAATCATTAAACCATTTAAGGGCATTCGTCCTCCCCAGTCTTTGGTGGAAGAGGTGGAATCCCGTCCGTACGATGTGTTGAATTCCGAAGAAGCCCGTAAGGAGGCGGAAGGAAATGAAAAATCACTTTATCATATCATTAAGCCGGAAATTGATTTTCCTGTCGGAACCGATGAGCATGACCCTCGTGTCTATGAAAAAGCGGCGGAAAACTTCCGGAAGTTCCAGGAGAAAAGATGGTTGGTACAAGATTCCGAAGAACATTATTATATTTATGCACAGACCATGAATGGCAAGACACAGTATGGCTTGGTGGTATGCGCATACGTGGACGATTATTTGAACGGGGTGATTAAAAAGCATGAGTTGACGCGCCGGGATAAGGAAGAAGACCGTATGAAACATGTTCGGGTGAATGACGCGAATATAGAGCCTGTATTTTTCGCTTATCCGGACAATAAGGTTCTTGATACAATCGTAGCCAAATACACAGCCCAAAAGCCGGAGTATGATTTTATTGCTCCTATTGATGGATTCGGACATCAATTCTGGGTGATTGACAAGGCAGAAGATATAGCGACCATTACGAAAGCGTTTGCTGCCATGCCGGCTTTGTATATTGCCGACGGGCATCATCGTTCCGCTGCCGCTGCTTTGGTGGGTGCCGAAAAGGCCAAACAGAATCCGCATCATCGTGGGGACGAGGAATACAATTATTTCATGGCGGTATGTTTCCCGGCAAACCAGCTGACAATCATTGATTATAATCGTGTGGTGAAAGATTTGAACGGTCTGTCACCTGTTCAGTTCCTGGATGCGTTGAAGGAAAACTTTATGGTAGAAGAAAAAGGAAACGATATTTATAAGCCCGGAAAGTTGCATAACTTCTCTCTTTATCTGGAAGGTAAGTGGTATAGCTTGACGGCAAAAGAAGGTACCTATGATGACAATGATCCGATTGGAGTGTTGGATGTGACGATTTCTTCCAACCTGATTCTGGACAAGATACTGGGCATTAAGGACCTGCGTTCGGATAAACGTATTGACTTTGTCGGGGGAATCCGTGGATTGGGTGAACTGAAGAAACGTGTGGACAGTGGTGAGATGAAAATGGCATTGGCTCTGTATCCCGTATCGATGAAGCAGCTGATGGATATTGCGGATAGTGGCAATATTATGCCTCCTAAAACCACCTGGTTCGAACCAAAGCTTCGTTCAGGATTGGTTATTCACAAATTGAGCTGAAAATATTTTTTATTTTGCATGTAAGCGAAGTGTATCATCAACCTGCCCTTCTTTCTAGGCAGGTTGATGTTGCGAATATGTGCACAGTCCGGCATTTTTAAATATAGTTATATATGTAAATTAGGTTATTATTCTAAAATATGATTTATATTATTTATTTACAATTGATTATGTCATTATTCATACTTATTAAATAGCAAATAATATCATATATAGTCTTTGCAGGTCATCTTCGCTCCGGAACTCGGCAAGTGGAACAACTTCGTCAAACCCAGCTACTGATACAACTTATTTCTCGCATTACAATTGGCTTGTATTGCTTTTATTTCTACTTTTACGAGGCTTTTTATTCGTGTATGAAAACAGAAAAAATCTCATTGCCGACAGTCAGTCTTTCCGATGGCGTGATGTTGCAATCGGTGACATCGGAAGGGCAGGTCGAAAAATATCTCCAACCCCATCGGATGGAACTGGGTTGTTTTTTAATCGTGAACAGCGGGAAAGCATGTATTTCCATCAATATGATGGAGTATGATGTTATTCCGCATAGTATCGTCATTATTTTACCCAACAATATCATCCGAATCGTCGATTATACCGATGATTTCCGTTGCGAAATCATTGCCTTTTCGCCCCGTTTCGTACACGATATGGACTTAATTCGTCAGATTGTCTCGAATATGGAGACAATCTGTTCGAAACCGATGATTGTGCTTTCATCCGAGGAGATGCGTTTCGTTGATGAACTGCATTCCACATTCGCTCATATTTATAATCGAATACAGGAGCATACGGACAACAAAAAAATATTGCAAAACCTGCTGTTGTCGTTTTTTTATGGTATCTGTTCCATCTACGACAAACATCGCACGGAAGGCCGCGAAGCGAAACTCTCTCGTAAAGAGGAGATTGTTCGTAATTATCTTTCACTGGTTTTCAAACACTACGACAAAGAACGCACGGTAGCTTGGTATGCCGCCCGTCTTTGCATTACACCCACCTATCTGAATGCCGTGGTAAAGGTTGTACGAGGAATGACGGCATCGAAAGTCATCTCCGAGGCCATCGTCCTCTATGCAAAATCCAAGTTGAAATCCTCGACCGATACGGTGCAACAGATTGCCGACTCGCTTAACTTCCCGAATGCTTCGTTTTTCGCTAAATTCTTCAAACGCGAAGTGGGCATGTCTCCAACAGAGTTTCGCGAGCGGAATATTTAAGGTGTAGTGGCCGATATCCCCGTTCGCTTTCGTCGCTCTCCATACGGAAATACAAGTGCAAGCAGAACACAGCCAATACCGGCCCAGATCGTCCATCCGGATATTTCTTTCAATGCAACGAGAGTGGCCTGCGACTGAATACTTCCTTTCGATGATATCGAAGCCATCTGCATCGCCTCTTCGTAGCTCTTGCCCTGCATGACCATTCCTATCTGTATGTGCTCGAACGATGCGGCGGTTTCCGAATCGCTCGAATCCAGATTTTGCGCGAAACGATCGATGTAGTTCTGCGAACGATGATATATTCCATTCGAGTAGAGCGTTGCTCCTCCCACCGGTCCTAATACGGCACGGAACATCAGCATGATGAATACCCAAGAACCGAGTTGCTTGCCTGCATTGAGGTCGTTCAGGCCCATACATCCACAATAGGCGTAAATCATCCACATGCCTGCCCCGCGCAGTACGGTCGGCAGAATCATCATTTCATAGGTTGCCATCGATTGGTACAGGTAATACATATAAATGGCCGAAACTGTTATAAACGTAAATCCACAGGCAATCACCCAACGCGAATGCGCAGCTTTCTTAATCATTGCTATATTGATCAACATGGCCAGAAAGAATCCGACTATCTGCCAATTGCCGATTGCGGCTGTCTGCACCGAATCGAGTTTCATGGCCATTCCCATGAATGTGGACGAGAGTGCGGACGAAGAATTGAGTAGCATAATCAGCGTAAAGAATACGATCGACATGCGAACACTCGGAGCCGTGAACGTTTTGGGGTCGATGAATCGATACTTGGCGAAGCGGTGTTGCAAGATGAAAGCTCCGGCAGATATGAGGGTTATGCCTCCCGAGAGAGAGATGCGCCAATCGTCAAACCAATCGTAGGTCTTGCCATAAACCAGAATAAACGTTACGGCAAAGAAGAATATGGCTGCGGTTATCGCTTGCGAAAGAGGCGGCCACTCGATCTTCGACTTGTCGCGGGTGTGCGACGGGGGCATCAGTAACAGCACCAGCAACATGGCGAACAATACATAAATGGCTACATACCAGTGGGCATACTGCCAACGATATTCGTATGCGATCTTCGACGTAAGATACGATCCCACCTGTCCGATGGTGAGGAATATGAAGAACGTGATGCTCTGTAACATGGCACGACCTTGATTCTTTTTCGCAATCTGTTCGGGCGTAGCATCCGCAGCGGACGATAGCATCGACATCGGGTCGATGCCGGCAAAGTGTTTGATTAGACTGAATATGGTGTTGAGCATGACGAATACACGCACCACACCCATCAGGAAACTGCACAAAGCGAGCATCGTAACCGATTCGGTATAGCCGCAGACGATATTGAGCAGCAGCATGATGCTGAATCCAGTTATGTAAATACACCGCACACCGAACGATTTCAATACCGGGAGTACATACGGCCCGGCGATGACCAGCCCGATTGCGGCGGCGAAAGTGGCGAACATCACGTGTTCGGATAAGATGCCCAGCCCGCCGACCATATCGGCGGCATTGTTGCTATACGCGCCATTCAGGAACATCGTTGGCACGAAAATGAAAAAGAACATCAGACCGCCCAGCCACTTGGGAACCCAATCGTAGAATAGCGTCGGGCGTTCCGTATTTACAGGTCCGACTGTCATAACCATCAATTTTTAACTGTTTTGATTATGGCCATCATGCCAGCAGCTAGTTTCCGATTATCGTCTTTCGACAGGCCTACAAAGTCTATGCGCACGGGAATGCGTTGCTGAATCTTCACGAAATTGCCGGCTGAATTGTCCGTCGGAACCATCGAATATTTCGATCCAGTAGCGGCGCTGATATGCGTGATACGCCCCTCGAAAACCTCGTCGGGCCATGCATCGACAGTAATCCGAACTTTCTGACCTATGTCCAGATGTTTGATTTGTGTCTCTTTGTAATTGGCGATGATCCATTTTTGTTCGTCGGGCAGAATGTTGGTAATGGTTTGGCCGGCATTCACAAGCTGTCCCACTTCCAATGCGCGGCGTCCCACCCAACCATCGTAAGGTGCAGTTATAATGGTATATGAGAGATTCAATTTCGCCATATTGATACCTGCAGTAGCCCGCAGGATAGCCGCTTCGATATTCTCCTGTTTTGTAATAACCTCTGTAACAGACGAACTAGCTGTCCGCTTCTGTTGCTTTACGGCTTGCAGTTTTGCTTCCAAAGCAATCAATTCTGTTTCAATCTGCTCCAACTGAATCGGCGTTGCGGCATTACGTTCAACGAGATGCTCGTATCGAGTCTTATCCTTGCGCAATTTGGCAATACGCGCCTCGATCTCGGTGATAGACGAATCATAAACCAACACGCTGTTTTCCGTGCGGTCGAGTGTCGCTCCGATTACGTTTTTACCTGCACAAGCATCTTTCAAAACGGCTTCTGCTTCCATGAGACGAATTTTGTATTCGCGGTTGTCAATGACGAGCAGTGTATCGCCCTTGTGAACATATTGATGTTCCGTAAAACGTATTTCGTTGATATATCCTGATACTTTTACGTTAATCGGAGAGAGATATTGTTCGACTTGTGCATCCTCAGTAGTTATTGTACTGTCGAAGCCGAGGAAGAGCGAACCAATCCAAATCAAGCCTCCACAGAGAATTGTAACACCCAAAATGGTGAATACCTTATTCGATTTATTCTTTTTCTGTTCCATTGTTTTATTGTTTTATTTATTCTGTCAGTTTGTCAAGTTGCCCTGTGAGTTTCAACAGCGAGAGTTCCGAGGCCATGTATTTATATAATGCCGAGATATAGCCGTTCTGCGCCTCGGTCATGCGCATTTCGTCCTGCAACAGATCGCTCATGGAAGCGACTCCTTCCTTATATTGGTCGGAAGTAACCGAATATATGTTTTCGGCCAGACAATAATTCTCCTGCTGGCATTCTACGTTGCGCACGTTGTTATACCAGTCGTTGAGCGAATTTTCATATTGCGTTTTCAGTTTCTTTTCCGTATCGGCTATCGTGGTCTGCAACTGCGTGTATTGTGCGCTCACTTTGCGAGCTTTGTTACGTTTGGCCAGCCCGTCGAAGATGGGGATATTAAGTTGTAGTCCCCAATAGGTGTGATTGTACCATTTGTTGGTAAGGTGTGTATGGAAGTAGTTCTTGAACTCATCGGTGAATGCCGTCCATGAGGTCGCACCGACCAGCGAAAGTGTAGGAATATAGCCTTGATTGATCATTTTCCTCTGTCGGAGCAATACGTCCGATTGCATGTCCAGCAACCTCAGTTCATACAAATCGGGAGAGAGACCGCGACGCAGGTAGTTGTCTTTGTGATTCAGTTCGCCGCTAAGGGATGAAAGTACGATCGGGATTTCAGGGGCGAGGTCGAGCGTATAACGCAGCAGATTTAGTTGTTGCTCGTACATCGCTTCGGCATTGGTTAGTTGAGTGCGGAGGTTTTTGAGATTTATATCCATGCGTTGAACATCCACATATAAGGCCATATCGTTTTCGTAAAAAACCGTAGTAATGTTTTTCAACTCATCCATGCGCCCTATGTTCGATCGAATCAACTCGATCTGTTTAGCGGTCGTTTGTGCGAGATAATAAAGTTTTGATATCTCCACAGTCAGATCCTCTTTCGCTTTCTCATAGGATGCCTTACTGATTTCTGCCATCTTGTCGGCTATCTGGATACCCGTATAGAGGGTTTGGTTATACAACGGCATGGAGAATTGAATGCCGCCTGTGGTCTGGTATTCCAACCCACGGCCGATCATGTAAGGGGCATCCACGCCCAACAGTTTGCTCAGATTGGAACCGTCCGTTATGGATGTGGCTGGCTCCACATTGTTTACGAAGTTGGCATATCCCTGAATTACCGGAATCAACTTGTGGCGATTTTCTGACTGTACGATTCGGGCAATGTGAATATCCTCCTGTTTTTGTCGGAGCGTCAGATTGTTTTCGATGCCAATTTTGATACATCGCTTGAGTGTGAGCGTATCGCTTTGGGCCATACACTCTACCGTAGCAGAAAGAAGTAGCATTGTCAATATACGATTTCCTTTCATTTTATATTTCTATTTCTATTTTAATTCAGGGTGTAAAGTTCGATAAAACCCGATTACAGGAGAATATCCAAAACTGTTGTTACCTGTTCCAAATCGAAACTGATATAAAAACATACGAACAATTTTTGACTTTTCTTTTCAAAGAACAGCATTTTCATGAGCAATAAAAACCACCGTTGCAATAGTAATCAATAGATGAGCAGGAGGGGCTGAATTATCGTATAGTGCCGATGTAAAGGCTATGCTGACCGATAATGATAAACGGTTTCTGATATCATTCGAGAAAGGCGAACCGGATTGGGACTTGTAGAATATGGCTATTTCGCAGAATACCCATCGGTAATGTGGAAACTGCTCAATATCGTCAAACTAAAAAAGGAAAATCCTGTAAAACAGCAAAGCGAGACTGAAAAACTGAATATAATATTAATGCATTGATATGTCACGAGGTGGCAGTATGAGTTTATTTTTTTTAATCTGATCATTCTTCGTTCCGTGGACATCCATGGCTTTGTCCACAGGTGTCCACGGAATGAAAGTTATTTCCAGACTTTGTAAGGAAGTCCGAATGCTTCTCCGACCGCGGGGAAAACAATCTCTCCATGTATGATGTTCAGTCCTGCTGCAAGACCTGTATCTTCGCAACATGCTTTTTCCCAACCTAAATCGGCCAGTTTCAGTACGTAGGGCATGGTGGCATTGGTCAGAGCCAAAGTGGATGTATAAGGTACGGCTCCCGGAATGTTGGCCACACAATAATGCACGATACCATCTACTTCGTAAACAGGGTCGGCATGTGTAGTAGGATGGGATGTTTCGAAACAGCCACCTTGGTCTATCGCTACGTCTACCATTACTGTTCCCGGTTTCATTAATTTCAGCATCGGACGGGTGATAAGATGAGGCGCTTTGGCTCCGGGAATCAATACGGCGCCGATTACCAGATCCGTATCCGGCAGTTCCTTTTCTATATTGTGAGTGGAAGAAAACAATGTTTTCACATTACGGGGCATGACTTCGCTCAGATATCTGAGTCTTGGCAGGGAAATGTCGCAAATGGTGACGTCAGCTCCGGTACCGGCTGCAATCAATGCCGCATTGGTACCTACCACACCACCTCCCAGCACTAATACCCTTGCGGGCTTCACTCCCGGTACGCCTCCTAAGAGTACCCCTCTTCCTCCTTGAGGCTTTTCCAGAAAACGGGCACCTTCTTGAACTGACATTCTTCCGGCAACTTCCGACATGGGAATGAGTAAAGGTAATGTATGTTGCTTGTCCTCAACCGTTTCATAAGCCAGACATACGGAACCGCTCTGAATCATGGCTTCAGTCAGGGCTTTTTCGGATGCAAAGTGAAAATAGGTGAAGAGCAGTTGGTTTTTGCGTACAAGCGGATACTCGCAGGCAACAGGCTCTTTTACTTTTACAATCATTTCCGATTGAGCGTACACCTCTTCCATGGTGGGAAGTATCTGTGCACCGGCTTTACTGTATTCCTCGTCGGGAAAACCACTGTTGGCGCCGGCTGTGTGTTGCACATATACCTTGTGGCCTCGTCTGATCAGTTCATACACTCCTGAAGGGGTCATTGATACCCGGTTCTCATTGTTCTTGATTTCTTTAGGTATTCCTACAATCATGTGGTTAAGATTTAAAGGTTAAACATGCCCAAAGATAGTTATTTTGTGGAATTGATCTATAAAAAGGATTTGTTTTTTTCATGATGCCAAAAATTTAACCTGCTCTCCCTTTAATGCTTCACCTTTCAGGCAACCGGTATGGGAGCTGCCAATCACAAATAAATTTTATATCTTTGCACTCGTATGCGGAAAGATACTTACCATACGATAGCGGAAATAGCCGAAGGCATTTATACGGAAAAGCGCAGCAAGTTCATTGCTGTCGCCATCCCTGTGCGTACTGTTGAGGAAGTGAAGAGCTATCTGGAAGAATATCAGAAAAAGTATTATGATGCACGGCACGTCTGCTATGCCTATATGCTGGGAGCTGATCGGGCACTTTTCCGTGCCAACGATAACGGAGAGCCTTCCGGCACGGCGGGCAAACCGATTTTGGGACAGATTAATTCGAACGGGCTGACGGATATCCTTATTATTGTCATACGTTATTTCGGGGGCATTAAATTAGGGACAAGCGGTTTGATTGTGGCATATAAGGCCGCGGCGGCGGAAGCCCTTGCCCATGCGTCCGTTCTGGAGAAAACTGTGGACGGGGAGGTTACGGTAGCCTTTGAATATCCTTTTATGAATGATATCATGCGCATTGTAAAGGAAGAAAGGCCCACTGTCATCAGTCAGTCTTATGATATGGACTGTCTGATGACCTTGAGGATACGCTGTTCTCTGTTACCCAAATTAAAGGAACGGTTGAAGAAAGTGGAAACGGCCCGCCTGATAGAAGTCTGACGTTCTGTCGCAGCCGCAAAAGATGGATGTGTCAGTTCGTTTTATTCTTCAGGATCTCTTCCAGCCGTAATAATTCATCCCGGTATTGGGCGGCTTCGATGAATTCCAGTTTCCTGGCTGCCTCCTGCATGAGCTTCCTCGTTCGCTCGATGCTCTTTTCCAGCTGCGGACGGCTCATATATTCCACTATCGGATCGGCTGCCACACTCTGAAACGCCGGTTCGATATAAGCTTTCATGGCCTTCTTGTCCGGTTCGGATGAACTGCCTAACAAGGCTGTATTTCTGGCCTTTTGTATTTGTTTGGGAGTAATTCCATGTTCTTTGTTGTAAGCCAGCTGTTTCTCCCTGCGTCGGTTGGTTTCATCTATTGTCTGTTTCATGCTGTCGGTTATTTTGTCGGCATACATGATTACTTTGCCGTTTATGTTGCGGGCGGCACGTCCGGCGGTCTGGGTAAGCGACCGGTGGCTGCGCAGGAATCCCTCCTTGTCCGCGTCCAGAATGGCAACCAGAGAGACTTCCGGTAAATCAAGTCCTTCGCGTAACAGGTTTACTCCAACCAATACGTCATATAGACCTTGCCGCAGGTCGTCCATAATCTTCACCCGTTCCAGCGTATCTACGTCACTGTGTATATAGTTGCAACGTATGTTGTTGCGCAACAGATAGTCTGTCAGCTCCTCCGCCATGCGTTTGGTCAGGGTGGTCACCAAAATACGTTCGTCTTTTTCGACGTGTTGCTGGATCTCCTCCATCAAATCATCTATTTGGTTCAGACTGGGGCGGACTTCTATAATCGGATCCAGTAATCCGGTTGGCCGGATTACCTGTTCTACTACAATACCTTCACTTTTCTGTAATTCGTAATCGGCGGGGGTAGCGCTTACGTAAATCACTTGTTTGGCCATCTCTTCAAACTCCTCGAATTTCAAGGGACGGTTGTCCAGCGCGGCCGGCAGCCGGAATCCGTATTCCACCAGATTCGTCTTTCGTGCTTTATCCCCTCCATACATCGCGTGTATCTGAGGTACGCTGACATGGCTTTCGTCAATGACAATCAAAAAATCTTTCGGGAAAAAGTCCAGCAGACAGTAAGGCCTTGTGCCTGGCTCCCGGCCGTCAAAATACCTCGAATAATTCTCAATGCCCGAACAATGGCCCAATTCCCGTAACATTTCCATATCGTATGTTACCCGTTCATAAAGTCTTTTCGCTTCAAACGGCTTGCCTGTTTCCTTCAAGAAATCCACCTGCTTGGCCAAATCATCCTCTATCTGGCGGATGGCCCGTAGTGTGCTCTCTTGGGTCGTCATAAACAGGTTGGCCGGGTAAATCTTATATTCATCGAATGAGGCCAGCCGTTGTCCGGAAATCGGATCTATCTCCTCGATGGCATCGATTTCGTCATCCCAGAACAGTACCCGCAGAAGATTATCCGAATAAGCCAGGCAAATATCCACCGTATCCCCTTTAACCCGGAAATTGCCTCTGCCCAGCTCCAGGTCATTCCGTGTGTAAAGGCTGTCTATCAGTCTGCGGAGAAATACGTTACGGGTAAGCAGCTTTCCCTTTTTTATCTCAATGACATGGTTGTAGAAGTCAGAAGGGTTTCCCATCCCATAGATGCATGAGACGGAAGAGACCACCACGACGTCTTTTCTTCCCGATAGCAGAGCCGACGTGGCCGCCAGCCGCAGCTTGTCTATTTCATCATTGATAGCCAGATCCTTTTCAATGTAAGTATCCGTTGACGGAAGGTAAGCCTCCGGCTGATAGTAATCGTAATAGGATACGTAATACTCCACGGCATTGTTCGGGAAAAAGCTCTTGAATTCGCTGTACAACTGGGCAGCCAATGTCTTGTTGTGGCTCAATATAAGGGTCGGCTTGTTGATGTTCCTTATGACATTGGCGATGGTAAAAGTTTTTCCCGAGCCCGTCACTCCCAGAAGGGTCTGGGCAGGAAGTCCCTGTTTGATGCCTTCTGTCAGTTGGGCGATGGCTTCCGGCTGGTCACCGGTAGGACTATATTCAGAGATTAATTCAAATTTCATGACTCCTGTATCCTATGCTTTGAATTTTAGATAGAGGGCGCAAAATTACATAATAATCTTCAGCCATGACAGCGTCGGGTAATTTTTTGTATTAAAAAACATTGATTAATTGTATTATTCGGCGGTTATCCGTACATTTGCGCGTTATTTTGAGTATGATGATGAAAAAGAACATTATTGCAGTGATACTTCCCGCATTGGTCCTCGTTTCGTGCGGTGACTATAACAAAGTGCTGAAAAGTACCGATTACCAATATAGATATGAGGCGGCTAAAGGTTATTACATCGAAGGCAAATACAATAAGGCTATCACGGTACTGGGAGACATGATTACGGTTCTGAAGGGCAGTGCCCAGGCGGAGGAATCATTGTATATGCTTGCAATGAGTTATTATAATAACGCCGACTGGTTGGAGGCTTCCACGACGTTTAAAAAGTATTACAAGACGTATCCCCAAGGCGTTTATGCGGAACTATCCAATTATTATTCATGCAAATCTCTGTATAACGATACTCCGGAACCTCGTCTGGATCAGACCAGTACCTTTGAGGCGATTAGTGATATCCAGTTGTTTTGCGAAATGTATTCTGCCAGTCCTTACAAGGACGATGCGCAGGAAATGATGTTCCGGCTACAGGATAAACTCGTTGAAAAGGAGTTGCTTTCGGCAAAGTTATATTACGATTTGGGAAACTATATGGGGAACAATTTCCAGTCATGTATCATTACGGCTCAGAACGCCCTGCGTGATTTCCCTTATACATCCCGCCGGGAGGAACTTTCCTGGCTGATACTCCGTGCCAAATATGAAATGGCCGTGCAGAGTGTGGAGACAAAACAGATAGATCGTTATCGTGATGCGATTGACGAATATTACGCGTACAAGAATGAGTTTCCCGAAAGCAGGCATATAAAGGATGCGGAGAAAATCTTTGAGAATTCCAGCAAACGAATTAAAGAATAGAATATATATTTTGAGGTATAATTATGGATTACAGAAAAACGAATGCGCCGACGAATACCGTTACGCGTGACTTAATGGAGGTGTGTAAAGACACTGGCAATATTTATGAGACTGTGGCTATTATCGGCAAACGTTCCAACCAGATAGCAGTGGAGATAAAGAACGACCTTTCCAAGAAATTGCAGGAATTTGCTTCATACAGCGATAGCATGGATGAAATTTTCGAAAATAGAGAGCAGATAGAGATTTCCCGTTATTATGAGAAACTGCCGAAACCTACATTGATTGCTACACAGGAATATATGGAAGGTAAGGTATATTACCGGAATCCGGCTAAGGAAAAAGAAAAGTTGCAGTAATTGTTTTCAGTATGATTCAACGGATTCAGACGGTATATTTGTTGGTCGTCGTTGCTTTGCTGATTATTTGCATGTGCAATCCGGTTGCCGTATATATGGGCAGTGACGGAAGCCTTTCTCCTTTCACGAATTTGGGGATTGATGTCGCGAATGTAGGCCGTGAGACCTCATGCTGGGGGATGTTCGCTATTTTGCTGTTGGCTTCTATGGTAGCGGCGGCAACGGTTTTCCTGTTTAAGAATCGTATGCTCCAGATACGGATGACAATTTTCAATATCATATTGTTGATAGGATATTATGCCACATTCATAGCGTTTGTCATAGCGTATAACGGAAGACTTCCGGAAACGACGTTCCAGTTGCGTATATCGGTATGTTTGCCTTTTGTCGCCATAGTACTGAATTATCTTGCTGTCCGTGCGATAGGCAAGGACGAAGTAATGGTAAAGGCCGCGGACAGATTGCGATAGGATAAGATTTATAAAATTTGAAAAGAGCCGTATCCTTGTTTGAAACAAGTCTGATACGGCTCTTTATCTTTTATTATAAGGGTAATCCGATTTCAAA
>CANQSM010000011.1 GCA_947626525.1 uncultured Phocaeicola sp.
TATGATGGGAAACTATCATGTACGGTTCTTAGGGGGGAAAGCACCCGTAAGGGTGCCGACCTACCCGATCCGACACTCGCCACGAAGCTCTACTATCACTACCTGAAGAACAAGAACGCCAAGGACAGCAAGATGCCCAACGGCATGAAGTTCAACATTATCAACTTTGTCGATGTGGAGTATTCTCGCCGTGTGAACCCCATCCAGTTGAAGTACATCAACAACCTTGCCGCAGCGAGCGAGACCGCCGAGACCCTGCTTGCAGCGACCAGTTCTTCCAGACCTCTGCCGTCAACTTCCTTGCCGCCTGCATCTATTTCTTCTGCAACTACGGCAAAGAACCCTACGACAAGGACGGCAAGATGCTGATTGCCGAGCGGCGTGAAGATCCGAAGACGAGGAGGCTGATAGCCACAGGACGGGTGTTCGACCGTACGGGAGCGGAGGTGCAGCCCGCCTATTGGTTGGGCAAGTACAGCGACATGCCTCATATCCTGTCGTTCCTCAACGAGAGTTATCAAACCATCTTCGAGGTGTTGCAGACCGACAATGAGGTCGCCCCCTTGCTTGGTCCGTTCCAGACCGCCTTTGCCAACAAGGCCATGGAGCAACTCGAAGGAATGATAGGCACCTTGCGTGTCTATACCTCCCGACTTGCCACCAAGGAGTCGTACTGGATATTCCACAAGGACGGTGATGACTTCGACCTGAAGGTCAGTGACCCGAAGAACCCGAGCTATCTGCTGATTGCCAACGACCCAGAGATGGAAAGCATCATCGGTGCGCTCAATGCCTTGATTCTGAACCGCCTCGTGACGAGAGTGAATACAGGTCAAGGCAAGAATGTGCCCGTGAGCATCATCGTCGATGAGTTGCCGACCCTCTACTTCCACAAGATAGACCGACTGATAGGAACAGCCCGAAGCAACAAGGTGAGTGTCGCCTTGGGCTTTCAGGAACTGCCGCAGTTGGAAGCCGACTATGGCAAGGTGGGTATGCAGAAAATCATCACCACCGTAGGTAATGTGGTAAGCGGTTCGGCTCGTGCCAAGGAAACCCTCGAATGGCTGTCGAGTGACATCTTCGGTAAAGTAGTGCAGCTCAAAAAGGGTGTGACCATCGACCGTGACAAGACCTCCATCAACCTGAATGAGAATATGGACAGCCTTGTGCCTGCAAGCAAAATCTCCGACATGCCTACAGGTTGGATATGTGGACAGACCGCCCGTGACTTTGTAGTCACCAAGACCGGCATGAACGGTTCGATGAATATTCAGGAGAGCGAGGAATTCAAGACCTCCAAGTTCTACTGCAAGACCGACTTCGACATGACGGAAATCAAGAAGGAGGAATCGGAGTATGTTCCACTCCCTAAGTTCTATAAGTTCAAGAGCAAGGAAGAGCGAGAGCGCATCCTCTACAAGAACTTCGTTCAGGTTGGGGAGGACGTGAAAGCCATGATCAAGGAGATACAGCAGTTTCGCACACTCACCTAAAAGTTAATCATCAAAAGCAGTGAGAATCATTATAACCATCATCACATTTGTCCTCACCATTGCCGTGACTCCCGCACAGAGTCACGGCATTTATAAAATGCCCCCATTCGAGCGGGCAGTCTGTTGCATCAAGTTCTTTGAGGGACTACACCAAGCCAAGGATTATCCCTATATCGGATATGGCCACCGCATCCAGCCCGGTGAACATTTCCGTCTTCCACTCACCCGAAAGCAAGCCGATGCCCTGCTCCGCCGGGACCTCCGCAAGCTCTGCAAATTGTTCCGCTCCTACGGCAAAGACAGCCTTCTCCTTGCCACCCTTGCCTATAACGTCGGTTATGGGACGCTCATGGGCAACGCCAACCACCCCAAGAGCCGCCTCATTCAAAAGATAGGAAGCAGCGACCGCAATATCCACAACGACTACATCCGCTTCTGTCGTTATAAGGGGAAAGTAGTTCCATCCATCAAGAAGCGGAGGAAAGTGGAATTGCTATTGTTGTATCAGAAATAGTAAAACTGTATTTGGCACGTGTCTGTGTGCAGATACTTGCCCAAGTATGTGCACATACTTCGTGATGGCATAATAGTATTTTTTTTTGTGGACAATGTGGCTACTTGATGGATTAAGTGGTTCTATTTTGATGTTATTAAGCACCTTTTCTTATACAAAAATTCGGAATACAGTAATTTTTATAGTTAATACTTGTTAATTTTAAGATTTATATAAAAATTTCTTTTCAGTTGTTATCATCTAATTAAAAAATTATGCGTATCTTTGCACTTGGACTATTAGCCTTTCGCTCTATCTGTCGCAGTTAGACGTGTTCTTTCATGGCATTAGCGAGGCAGCCTACGCCGTGCTGAGTATGGCGGAGTCACATGATGGCAAAGCGATGCAAAGCGGGCATTGGGTGGGAAGATAGTCCAGACATAATGAAGGCGTTTACTCGACGCTGTGTTTGAGACTTCCTGTAATCTAGCAAGTCACAGAATCATAGTCTTGAACAAAGCAACGGTAGATGTCCCGGGTGTGATAACATCACTCCTGTGGAGACCTTGTAAGCACGAATTGTACCTTTTCGGGCGCAATAAGATTGTTTATATAGGTCTCCCAAAAGTAGCGCAAACCGAATGCGGAACCGCCAAATTGGCTTGAGTGTTTTGCTGAGGTGTCGCCTACTTTATGCAATGGAGCGATTATTCATATCGGCGTGGGCTCTGACGTTGTCTGTTCATCTATGATAGGCAATTGCTAGAGCCTCAGGAAGTGGGACGGACAACAGGACGATCTCACGCTCTTTTTATGTCCTTAACTGAGTTCTGTCTAGAGCAAAGTAAGGTCACCGATATGAAATTCGCTGATAACGCATCAATAGATGATAACACCCATGGAGGCGGTGAAATCCCTCCCTGCACCGGGCTTACCCCCGATGCCCTCCCCGAAGTTCAAGAGCCAGTTTTGGCGGAGAACTCACAAACAGGGGTGTCCACCAGAAATGCCCTGTCGGGAACCGACGACAAACCGAGTGGAGAGGCAAAGCCTGCTTTGGCTATCCCGAGGTGCGAAGAAGGAAGAGCCAACGGCTCAACTGACGGCTCAACTCCCCTTAAAACCACTAAGAGGAAGCCGAAGGAAGTTCCCCATTGGTATGCCCTCCGTGTCACCTACGGACGCGAAAAGAAGGCATACGATTATTTGGTTGGAAAGAATGTAGAGGCATACTATCCGACAATCAAGACCGTCAAGGAAGTTGACGGCAAGCGAAAGACCGTTGAAGAATCTCGTCTTCCTAATATTTTCTTTGCACGTGGAACGGAAGAAGAGATAAAATCATTTGTTTACGACAACGTAAACCTCCCCCCACCTCCGTTTTTATTATCGTCATACTCACGAAGGAGCAAGACTTATCAAAGAACCTCTCATCGTACCAGATTACCAAATAGAGGGTTTGAAGATTATCTGTGCTTCAGAAGCCGAGGAGGTCATCATTGTGCCACCTGAGATTCAGAAATTTCAGGCAGGGCAGACTGTGCGCGTCATTGATGGTGTATTTACAGGAGTTATTGGGAAAGTTGCACGGTATCATGGGCAGCAAAGGGTCGCCATCATCATCGATGGACTACTGACCATAGCGTCCGCATACGTTCCAAGTGCGTTTTTAGAAAAAATCATTTGATAGTAGGTTACTTGAGTGATTATTATAGCATAAAAATAAAAATGACTAATATGAAAAAATATTTTATTTTATTATTATCTCTTTGTTGCATAATTTCCTCTTGTGGGAACTTGTCTGAAAAAGAAATAGAGGAGACAACATCCACTGGAGTTGTCTTGGTACAGAATCAAAGTTATTATGAGGTTGTTCTATCTAATGGCGAGTCCCTTTACTTTTCAGGTTTTGATGAGGAAGGTGATTTGACAGGAATAACAACGGATAAAGATTCTGTAGAATTAGTTACTAATTATGGTACAGGATTCTTCATTTCGAAGGAGGGTGAAATCGCTACAAATTTTCATGTCGTTTCAAACACTGTTGCCGACAAAGAAGTCAACAAGTCTATCAACAAAGTAATTTCAGCTCTAAAAAAAGTTATTGTGGCAATCTATAATGATTACAATGAAAAATTGGAACGTGCACAGTTGGCCTATGATTATGCTAATCAAAGTCCAGAAATAAGTTACGAAGACTTTTATAAAGTCAGAGATATTCGCGATGCAATAAAAGAAGAGATGGAAGAATATGCTCAATATTATAACAGCTTGGATGATATACGAGCAAGTGATTCTGAAATAAAGTATCATAATGAAGTGAGTATTGCGTATAATAATACATTCGTAACGAATACAAACGACTTTGTTGCGTGTGTGATAACAAAAAGTGACCAAGAACACGATTTGGCAATAATCCAACTTAAAGACAAGAAGACCCCCGCCGACAAGTATGTGTTCCCGATAGATGATGAAGATCCATTAGAAACGTATAGTTGGAAAGATGAGATAGAAAAGAAGATAAAAGAAGACAAGAATAGCAAGTTGTTCATGTCAAGTTTCAATCTCGGGCCTAAACTTGCAATAACTAAAGAAGGAATAAAATCTCAGTTCAACAATGGTAATATAAGCCAAAAAACAAATGATAGACTGATGTATTCAATACCAACCCTTCCTGGAAGCAGTGGCTCACCAGTCGTTAATCTCCAAGGTCAATTGGTGGCAATAAATTTTGCAGGGCTTAATGGCACGCAAAACTTTAATTATGGTATTAGAGTCAAGCACTTGAGAAATTTGGTAAATAAATAGAATGCTTTTACATTAAAATCATCACTTGCGTCTAAAGATGATACCAATACGGTATTGAAGGATCATGTTGATTCCTTGAAGAAGCAATTGGAAATGATGCAAAAATAAGTTCAAATTTATCAGGTTGATTGTCTTTGTGATTTTTCTATTTAAGACTATTTGTTGACCTGAATATTTCAGATTATAAACTACATGATGTATAATTTCTTTTTTACTAGCCTCGGCAGAGCATACATAGCACATCTTGACAAACCAGAAAAGAACTCACACATAGACATTTTATGTGTTAACTCAACGTCTCGTTCCAAATTGATGGAATGGGATTCTGTTGCATATATTTCTACTACAGACTCTATTAGCAAGGATGTAAAGAATGCCGTCTTGAAAGAGGTTTCGCAGAGTACAAATAAGGTTACCTTAATCTTCTCTGACAGTAAAAACGTAGGTACATCACAGTCGTACAAAGACCAAGAAGAGGCTGTCAATGTTGTTACGGATAAGAAGAATTCTCACATTTCGTTTAAATCAACAGACTCTTCTCATGTAGACATTCTTGATGTTGTTCTGAAATTTAAGGATTATGAATCAACTATCTCCTTTCATTGTGTCCCACTAAACGATATGTACAATGTAGTCTTGGACTTTGGCTCGGAAGCAAGCCAAATGCTCATTAGTAAGAACAATCCTGATTCTGCTATTGTACCCGAAAAAGTGTTTGCAAATACTTTATCACACTTTTATAACATTCAAAGAGTCAAAGGTGATCGAGTATATGATCAACAGGATGAAGACGAAAAGCTATTCCGCAGCGTATTCTATTTAAAGAAGAACGCAAAAATGTCAGATTCATTCGAATACGACAGACCTTCAAGAGACGATTCCTTTTTCAGTTTTATGTCCAAAAGAACAGAAAGCCATGAAGGTAGAATACCAAATATCAAAATCGCATACCTCACAGGTGCTATCGTCAATGAAGTAAACGATATGCAAACTTTACATAGAGGAATTGTTTCAAGGTTTTTACATGAGGCAATCTATCGTATTAGCGAAATTCATAAGAACAAAACTAATAAGGTTGGCATATACTTCACTGTTTTATTACCAAATGTAATGCCTCAGAACGCAGTATCTTCATTCTTGGATAACATGCGACGTGTTGCTAACAGTAGCGAGTTCATAGAGGCAAATGGCAGCCCATTACAAATAGAATGTATAAATGTAAGCAGCTGCTCAGAGAGTGATGCTTCTTTCCTTGAATGCCTGCATCAGGCTGCACTACCTGGTTCCCAAAATAAGATGAAAGTAATGCCAGGTAAAAGATACTTGATTATCGACATTGGTAAAGGTACGACCGATTTTTCTCTTGTTAAATTATCCAGCGCAACTAGTGCCATCAGTGAATATCGTGCAGGTTTCGTTGGTGCTGGTAATGCTATCTCTTATGCCGTATTTTCTGACTACATGAAAACCATTGCAGGAAATAAAGCTCAGACATTGAAAAAGAAAATGTTAAAGGCAGAACCGGCAGTGCTTTTTGAACTGGAAAACAAGATAGAAGATGCTAAGAAAAACTGGAGCAAAGGCAAGAATGCAACGACATTTGCTCCCATTTCTACGGTTGACAACATAACAGCAGAAGCGATTCTCGACAAAATTGATGAACTTGGTGTTATCAATGATTCACAAGGCAAAGTTGCAGAAATGCTGAACCAAATATCTGAAAGAATTGTTGATCAGATACCATTAGATGGTGTTGATTATGTAGTATTCAGTGGGAGATCGTTTAAGTTTGTAAAATTGAAAGAACAACTAGAATCTCATCTACGCAAGAAGATAGGTAAGAATGTTGAGGTTTTCTTCAACTCTGAAACTGCCAAAAACGGATGTCTGTTCGGTCCACTCAGAAAAATAAGTATGAGCTTGGAAAGTCAGATGGTCGGATTCCCTCTTATAGTTGATATAACCAAAGTAAAGCAAACTGAACCAAATGGAGGCGAAACGTCTAATGGTTCTGCAATTCCAGTAATAAACGCAGATACGTTGAAACTTGAAAAAATCAATTCAACTAAGCAGATATTGGCTAAGGGTATCAAAATCATAACAGAATTGTTTGGTGACGATAATCAGCCCCAATCTGCAAACCCTCTAAAAAGTGCATCAACAAATTTCGATTCTGAAGTCAAAACATATATGACTAAGGGAAGAAAAATTAAGAATATTGATGGTAATTCTCGTATTATCATCTCTGGCAATGTATATACAACAGAGGATCAATATCCTTTAAGTAATGCAGATGCTCCTTATTCGTTATATTTTGATGGAGAGGATTTCTACCTCAAACACGAATCTGGATGCCACAAATTAGTTATGCAAGTAAATAGGGGGGCTCAGAAATTGCTCAAAGAAAGTCTATTCCCTTATTCATTGACATTAAAAGATTAAAGAAATGAAGAAGTCAACAATACTATTTCTGACAAGTACTATTTTAAGCATAGTTGTACTCGTATTTGCAGTATATTATAGCCTACTATCAGCTGTTCCTACTCTGGCAATAGTAGTTGGTGTTTCTTTATACACTCCTTTATGCTTAGTTCAGTTAGGGTTGTTATTTAGAAGCTTAGAAACTAAGCCGGAAAAAGAAATAATCATTAAAGAAGTTGTTCCCGAACCTTCAAAAATATCATCAGCTGTACCTGAGACAACAACTCCATTAGTAGTCACAGACACCATACACGAAAAATGGTCGAAGGCAATGTATGATATGTTTGCTAAAAAGTGGACTGATATTTTTTCTAACGCAACATATCCTGCAGATAAAGCAACAAGAGCAGAGATAAGTGTAGAGCTGTGGAAAATCGCTTCACTCACAATGGATTATTTGTTAGTAGTTAACAATGATCCAAATGCATTAAAAAGAAATCGTGAAATTACAAATGCTGTAGTTGAAGGGAAGGATATAATAAACGACGTTGAATTAAAAGAGTTTTTCCAAGATCCAACAAGCGTACAGCAGAAGGTACTGATAATAAACGATATACTATCAGCTCAATTAGCTGCAAAACAGTCTTTTGATATTCCTGTCTTTGGCTATAAAGTTGAATTAGGCAAAAAATAAATACTTACTATGAATCGTGATGTCATAAAAACAATCATACAGACAGTATTCCCGATGCTGTTACTATTGCTCGTAAACGCTTTCTTCAAATTGACGTTTACGGGATATTACGTTATTTGCGCCATAGCATTGCTTTGGAGTATTAAACAGAAAAACCAGGGGCAGTACACCTCCTGGTGTGTTGTTTTGGTGGCATCTATTTTGGTGACTCTCAACTATCTAAGACCAGAAACAATAAATGGCGTTGCGAGCTACAACAATGCAGCCCATAATGTGCTTGTATTAAGAGGTATAGAATCAAGTAAGCAACTTGATCTTGTAAATTCATCAAATGCAGACGTAGCGCTGTTTGATTCTGAGGATTTTTCAGGTAAAGTCACTGCTGCTCCTAACGAGAATGGTAATGTTGATGTGTCTTGTAATCTCATTTCACATCCGGTTTACTGCTGGCAGGAGAATAGCTTCCAAGTAATAAACAAGAATTCTTTTCCTAGTTTTTCGGAATCCGTAGAGTTCAAAACAAAGTCAGGAGAATCTATCAAAATCAACATAGAGGACTTAGACAAAAGTACAAACTATATAGTTTCTACTGAAAATCAAGGAGTAACTGTAGTTGACACTGCCCTCTTTTCTACGCGCATAAAAGAAGGTTATCCTTTGTCTGATATTTTATCTACATGCTATAAAGAAAGTGAAATAAAAGAAGAGTTCGTGTCACGATTAAAAGGTATCACTCTTCTTCGAAATAATGTTCCTTGCAAGGATGCAATTACAAAATCGAGCCCATTATACATTACTATTTCTGACTCCTTGTTTTCTGATTATAAGTATGGGCTTATTAGTGTAATATGCGATGGAATTCCTGTAGATATTACTCTTCAAAATTCAGAAATTCAAGTCTCAGAAAACCAAAAAATATACATAGGTGTAGGATCTGCTAAAACCAGACCTCTAAAATTGTCAAATGTAGGTGGAGTCGTCCGTGCTACTTATGACATGCCTTATATGTACAATTTTCCTTCTGACACTACAGTAATTTCAAGTCATACGCTTGCTATATCTTCAAATGCGGAGGATTTGTTATCTAGTGACGTTAAGGCAGCATTTTATTATGACATTTTTAATTCGCCAACAAACAAAAATCATTTCTACGGTACAGTAAGCTATCAAACATCGTCAACGCCAAATGCTTTGGACGCTGATTTTGTTGACAACAATGAAAAGAACAAAGAGATCGAAAAAGACAATCTTGGATTCCGCTTAAATACACACAACAAGACTAAATGGATTGTTGACGTTGTCGATCTTCGTAGCAATAGCCCTATATCAGGAGATAAAGTCTGGTTTAATGATTGGTTTATTCTTGGTCTGATTATTGTTTTGTCATTGTTTGCTTTGTTCTTCTATAACATAATAAAGGAGGACGAAAGCATCCATAATGCAAAAGCTAATGGGGTCTTAAATATATGGCTTTTCTTTATTTCGCTTCTCACATTAAGACTATATTTGATGTGGCGCGTAGCAATATTCCCACCTGTGGATGGTATATCAAAGGTAGAATTCGCCTTATATCGTTTAGAGAATAGTTTAAGCGATAATTCTATGGTATGGACTTTTGGTGCTATTGCTGTCATGATGATAGCCACTATCATCCTATATGTGTGGGAGAAATGGGGCAACCAAAAGATAAAATCAAACCAACTTTGTACTATTTATTCATCAAAGCTATTCTGGATTGTACTAGGTTGCGTTGTTTTGGCATCACTTGTAAACAAAGCAGTTAATCTTCCAAGCTTCGTTAAAGTTTTAATCAATGTTGTTATACCAGTCATCCTGTTCTTTATAAACGAGTGGCGCTGCATAAAGGGATTATCTATTGTTCACCGCGTAGCCAGTGCAATAGCGGTTATTGGCATGTTAGTAATCGGTGATGCTGGATATGCCATTATGTTTATGATTTTTGAATGTATCTACTTTATAATACTCTCAATTGTATATAGACATAGTAGAATGGAAGAGCCATCATACAAGCACGCAGTTTGGAAATGTAGTGTGGTATTTTCAATTTTGGTTCTGCCAATCACATTGTTTGCTCCACAGATTGTATGTTATTTATATGATTCCACTCTCGTTTTAAATATCAACTTTGTTAAGGTATTTCACATTGTATTTACGATGGTGGCCATTTTAGTTGCGGTTGCCATTTCATATGTTATAAAATATTTGAACACAAAAGAAAATAGCAAATGGCTTAAGGTGGTATTATCTTTTGTTTTCTTTTTACTAACAATAATCGTTATTTTATTTAAGTCGCAAATAATTTACTATTTTCATCAACTAAAAGAGTTGTTAAATATTGATATAATCCAAGTTTCGCACATAGCATTTGCAGTTATAGGAATATTGCTTGCGATTGCAGTTATATATATAACAAAAGATATATTGACAAAGAAACATAGCCAAAGACTTAAGTTAGCATTGTCTGTTAGCGTTATCGCCTTTGTGATTGGTGGCCCCGTATTCTTCAACTATATGGGACATTTCAAGTATCGTTCTTTAATTCATACACAGAATGTGGGTCAGATAATGGAGCATGAAGACGTTTCAACCAGAAACAGCCAGCGATTACTTGAGGCTTCTCAAAACCAGTGGTTCTTACAATACCATAATGATATTGGGAAAGAAAGAATTCTGGATGACGGCGTTATGCATTTATACCCTCATTTTAAGAAAGGCGTTTCATGGAATACTCAAATAAGTGATGTCATTTGTTCAAGATATATAGTTGGAGAATTGTCACTTGTAGTTCCGTTAGCGTTAATTATTTTATGCTTGATATTGCTATACTCTACGTTAAAGCACGAGAATGAATCTTCAACAGGTTACGCTTACTCTGTAGGTGTTGCCCTATTGATTCTTATTCAAATGACTTTCGTTTGGATGGCTAATACGAACAGAATGATATTCTTCGGACAAGATTTGCCATTCTTAAGCCATAATGCACATTCTACAATGTTGATGTTCGCATTGTTACTTGCTCTAATTATGTTTGCCTTGGGTAATAATGGCGAGGATGAATCGGACGAATTAAGCACTGGCTTCAAACATTTTTCTGCACGACCTTTCAAATTAATGTGCATGCTTTTCTTTGTCATCTTTGGTGTAGTATTCTTTACAGGAAACAAATATGACAATCTGTATGGTGGTAAAGCAGAAGCATATACTGTAGGACATGCAATGGATGTTGCAGAAGCAGACTTCGTTAAAATTAATGGAGTCTTGTCAAAGTTTAGGGCAAAAGAGCGTCTTTACAACAATCAGGATCTTAAAACTCATATAATTCCTTCTATTGAAAGTAGTATTTCTTTGTCTGCGGAAGTAGAGAAAATGTATAAAGACAAGGATATTAGCGAATTTTCATATTCTCTATATAAGTCTTTTATTAACAACAACTGCAAAGCAAACAGATTGGATAACGTCGTACATCTTCGTTATCTTAAATCTTCGGGAACCTATCAGTTTGCTCTCAACAATGGTTTCTATTGTTTGAAAGCTCCAGAAATGGATAAACATGATTGGTCAGGTGACATATATGCTTATCAGAAGAAAGAAACTGTCATCAAACTTCAAAACCCGGATCAGGGTAATGGTGTTTACCTGTATTCAATCCCAAGGACCTGGTTGAAAGACAAGGATAATGATTACGCTATTTTCTATAATGGCAGTGATGGATCCATAAAGCCTGTTCTCTTCAATGAGAATGGCAGAACCAACGTGAGTGTACCAACTATATATTTGACCAACTCTGATGTAGTAAGATGTAAAGTAAAGGAAAAATCATTCATATATCAGGTTTCTGGTAAAAAAGAAGATTTGTTGGCTAAGAACATGACCATCAACGGCTCTTCTAAATTCTTCTATCCACTTGGAGATAAATTCTATTGGGTAAAGAATTTTGCAGATTATGAGAATAACAATATCAATCTCAATGGCAGACAGAATTGCAACTTGTCATTTGATAAGGATTTGACAAGTGAGGTATATAAAATTTGTGCTTCTTTATCTAAAATTCCTTGCTCTGTAATTGCAATGGATGGATTAGGCAATGTACGTCTTATGATTGACAACAATAGCCATCCAAATCCAAATAGTCCTACAGAGATTGAAAAGTTTGTAGAAAATAGCTATCTGAATCCAAACTATGAAAGTGACTCTCGTATATTTGGTAACATGAATCTTGTACACATGATGCCTGGACCTGGTTCTTCTCTGAAACCAATCACTTATGCAGCCGTAACCTCACAGATAAAAACTATAGATTGGGGCTCATTGAAGTTACGTCAACCTAATATTGCTCCTTCAGCTATCAAAGACAAGAAGACTGGTAAGCCAATTATAAACAAGAAGACTGGTAAGCCAGTTTATAGATATCAGATTGAGAAATTTGGCCCATATAATTATACGTCAAGTCCATTTATTTCTATTCCTGATGACGAAAAAGGTGCTAAGGATTCTAATGGTTGGGTTGATAGTGATTTCTATCTTTATAAATCCAGCAACTATTACAATGCTTTGATTACTTATTTGGGGTATTTCAAGTTGTCTGACTATAATAATCTAAATAACATTTTGAAGCCTACTTCTGGCACTGGTGATGAATATCCTGTTGTTCAGATGAATGGTCGCACTTATACCCTAAACGTTGCACCAGATAAGAACAGACACCAGTGCATACTTAATACAGGATTAAAGCAGAATTTCCAGATGTCAGTCTCTCATGATGATAAGTCTGACATAAAAACGATATTATCGGACGCATTTGTAGCACCAAATACAAAAGTCTCAAACTATCCTTGGTTATTCCCACAAGTTTCTTCTGTTTATACAACTGAATCAAGAGCTTTATCAGAAGAACAGCGTTTAAGACAGTACACATTAGGTGCAAGCCCTTTGAAGGTAACACCTATAATGATGGCAGGGATGTACGGAAGACTCTTCTCAATGCATCCTGATTACCATGCCAATGTAATAGAGAATAACACTTCGTTTAATAGCAAATGGAGTGATCCTAATTTATTCTCATTCTATAAGACACACCTATTTGTACCAATGAACCATTGTTCAACATTTGGTACAGCAAGTGTGTTGCAGCGTGTTAAACACGATGGGTATTACCTTTATGCTAAAACAGGAACTCTATTGGGTGATGGAAGCAATCGTGATGACAAAATGCTTGCAGTGATAATCACTAACAAGGATGTCTCACAAGCGCAGTCACCAGATGATTATAAATTCTTTGTCGTGTACTTCCGCTTCAAACAGGCACACGATATGCCAGGAGAAGTGGTAAACATCATGAACAAGATTATCCAAAGTAAGTCATTCCAAGATTATATGTAAAGAAATGAAAAATCTGTATAAATACATATTACCAATTATAATGGTTGTTCTTCTGGGCGGATATTCCGCATGGAAGCTCAATGATGTAGAAGTACCTGTTGCACCAACCACGGTTGGTGTTGAGCGTTCCTTTGTTTGGATTAACTCAGATTCATTGGAAACGTGTATCACTAAGACATATCCTTCTGGTGTTAAAGTTTCTAAAGGAAGGAAGAGTTTTGAAATCGAATATCCTTCAAATAGGCGAATTCTATTGCACGAGGTTAGTGAAGGTGCAAAAGCAGATTTGGACTCTTTGAAACTTAATGCTAAGGATCATTTTAAGTGTGAAGAAAAAAATAATAAGGTTAAAGTCACATTAGATGTAGAGGATGGTTTTGTATGTTGTCCAACAGCATTACTTCGTCCATTACTTGACGATAATAAAAACAATTAGAACAATAGTGAATAGACATGGCAGTAAACAAAAATATATTGACTTCTCCTGTCACTATTGATGTTTCGTGGGAGCAGAAATCATCTAGTAAAGATACACTGGATTTGACTGCGTTCTTATTAAATGAAAGTGGGCAAATAAGTGAAATCTCTGATATGGTGTTCTATGGAACGACAGAAGTTGTTGATATGAAACTCACATCAACCAAGCATCATATAACTATAGAGTCAAAACATAATAAGGCAAAAAATATTGCAAGCCAATGTATGACTATCAATCTGGATCTCCTTCCAGAAGAGATAAAACATATAGTATTTGTTGTTAGTAACGACTCGGAAAAACCATTAGACAAGTTCAAAAAAGCCCAGATAGCCTTCAAAGACAAACAAAACAACAAAGATATTATCCAGATTGAAGATAATGGAGATAATGTGTTCTGTGTGTCTGTTGGCGATATTCAAAAAAAGAATGAATTATGGACTCTTATTAAAGAATCAACTTGCTATACAGGTGGTTTGGAGAGTGCGTTCGAAGACTTCGTACCAAAGTCAATACGCAATACTTATAATAAGGGGCTAAAGGACTTTCAAAGACCTTCGATAGGCACAGGAAAGGGATTGATGCCTTCCAAACCACAAAAAGACGAACCTGTAAAAAAAACAGAAACTATTAAAGCTTCAGATGAGACTCCGAAAACTGAAGGAAATCCAATTGCAAAAGGAACACGCAGAGGAGTAATGCCTGTAACAAGAAGAAAGAACAAGGCTTCAGTTTCAGAGGAAAGTGCATCAGAAAAAGTGAGCCAAGTTGTTTCAACGCCAGTTATTGAGCAACCTGTCACACATAAAGAGAAACCTTTTGATCAAGATAGTTCAACAAAGAATAGACGCGGTGTAATGCCACATACTAAAAGAAGAAAAGAGGATGGTAAGGCAGAAGTGCCAGCCCCCACAGTCGTAGAGCAAAAACCGCAAGAACACAGAGAAAAAGATTCTCACACGCAAAATAATGTTGTGAATATGGCGAATAGATTTGCAAATAGAAAAAAATAAACGTACAAATAATAATTAATGTTAAACTTTTAAATTTTCTCTCTTATGGCAAAAGTGAAATTTGAAGCCGAAGATTTTGAAAAGGTCTTAGGCCAGAACATCCTCTCAGATGGTGATGTTCAGAAGGATGAGCTTAAAACATTAAGGGTTGACCTCGAATGGAAAGGTACAGACCTTGATGTATGTGCATTCATGCTTGACAGTGATGGCGAACTCGCAACAAAAGATGACATCGTTTACTTCAGGTCTAAAATTCGTTGGAAGACAGCAAAGCCATTCGATGCTAATGACTTCGATCCCCTTGATGGCAAGAAGAGTGTATGGGCAGAAGAACAGGAAGCTTATGGTGGTAGAGTAAAGGTTTGGATGAACGAAACTTTACCTGCATCTCCAGATGGATCAGTTATAGGTTCTTGGGACGATATGACTGAAGATCCTGACGCTCCATGTGGCGAGACTATGCACATCATGATTGAGGAGATTAATACCATCAAATATAAGAGAATAGCTTTAGCTGCAGTCGTTGCTGAGGATTTGATTAAAGAAGGTATAACATTCAAAGAGGTTCGTGATGCAAGCGTAACTATCACTGATGTTGAGAACGAGGATGAGCTCGTTTCTTACCCACTGTCTGAGAAATTCCCAGACAAAGATGCGGTTTGTTTCGGAGAACTCGTTTATGATGAGGATAACTACCAGTGGAACTTTAAACCAATGGCATCCGGCTACAAAGGAGGCATCCTCTATTTGGCAAACAATGTATTCTAATATGATACCATATGGCAAAAGTAAAATTTGAAGCAGAGGATTTCAAGAAGGATTCAAATACTTCGCAGATAAATCCAAGACCTACTCATCTCCAAAAATATTGGAAATGGTATGGTGGTGCTGTTGCCGCTGCATGTATTGCTGGCGCTGTGGTTTTTTGGCCAAAAGGTGAGGTAACACCACCAACGCCTCCAACTGGAGTAGACTCCCTTGAACATGTAGTAGATATTTCTACCGTTGTAACACCTGATACTACAACAATCGCAAAGGAATCAACTTCTAATGAAGAGAAAACTACAGAAACTGGTACAAAACCAGTTAATGGCGAACAGAAGGATTCTGAAACCGAGATAGTAAATAATCCACCTGTTGCACAGAGTGGTGATATTACTATGGACGCGAAGAAAGCAATACGAGGCGACTTCGGTAATGGCGCAGAACGACGCAAGAATCTTGGAGCTAACTATGACAAGGTACAGGCTGTTGTGAACAAAATGTATCAAGAAGGAAATTTGCACTGGTAATAACTAAAAGGGGAAGGATAATTCGTTATCCTTTCCCTATAGTGTCATAATTATGTGAGATTTGTAACGTTGAAACTTATTCGTATGTCTTTATAACGGATATAGACCTTATACATTTTCTTTAGAAATGAAACGATTTTTACTATTAATATTTCTCATAATAGGGTCAGTACCACAAATATATACTAATGGAGCCACAGGCAAAAATTTATCAGAGCACTTGGTATATATCTGTGTTACAGGGAAAGTATATCATTCAACGAAAGAATGTAGAGGTTTAAGTAATGCTACTCATAAAATCGAAGCAGTATCATTAAGTGAGGCCCAAAAGACAAGACGAGCTTGTAAAATATGTTATTGATATGTATATAATCAGCAAAGAAATATCAACAGAGCCGTTGAGGTTAACCATCCAAGAAATGAATTCTTGGATTAGCTTTGACTTAAGTGTCTTATGTCTTAGAAACATGCAAATTGAAGAAAGGGACGATTTCGTTTTCTACAATTCGAATTGCCGTGGGGATTATTCCACTGGCCAAAAATCCGAATTTTCTTCGTCTCAATTCAAATATGTGAGGAGATGGCGTAATCAAACTTTTCCAATGTCTGTGGATGGGGCCGTGAAAATTATCGAGTCATTTTCGGATGAAGATTACGCAGAATACATCGAATTACAGTTATCTAAATTAAGTCCAGAAATCACAGAATTACTATTCTGCGTTTCTACATACGAAGACCACTTCTCTCTTAAAGACGTTCCTTCACTGAATATATCATTATGGAGAAAGAACTATGAGAAAGAACAAATGAGAGGCACGTATTCAGAATCTGAAATTGTTGGTAACAATGAATTATGGAAAGAGTATAATGGCTGTTTGTATAGTTATGATATAAATTTGAATGGTGCAAATTCTAATGCTGCCGTATTGGGAATTATAAAAAGAGATAATAATCGATTCATATTGGAACCATGTTACAAATTATATAATAACTTAGAGGAATTAGCAAATGACTACTTATAGAAAAATAGTAAGTACTGTATAATACGTTTTTAATATGGAACAAACGAGAATGAAGAGATGGAATCTATTTGGTTATCTATTTTCTATCATAGTAACCTTCGCTCTAATAGGGCTAATAATGTATGGTAAAGATCACAAGGCACAACTTGAAGAAGTAATGTACGTACTTACTGTTATTCTGGTAGTCGCATTTTTTGCGATTATCAGACGTAATGTTAAACAGATTTGCAAAAATAAGATAATATGCTATGCTCAACACAAAGTTGAAAAAATACTTATACTATATTCCTATACTACTTATGGCAGTATTGGTAGTATGCGGATTAGTATTAAGAGATAACGAGAAATTGTCTTACATAAATACTTTTCTACTGTTAATCTCAATCTTTGTGGCTATTGTATATGTAATAGTTATAAGGATAAAAAGCAAAAAATAAGCTTAATAAAAATAAAAGATGATGAGTTCAAAACATTACATTGGCTTAACAGACCAAGAAGTCTTGAAAAGCCGTGAGCTTAATGGCTCTAATGAACTGGAAGCTCCCGAATCAGATCCTGCATGGAAGGAGTTCTTGCTAAAGTTCACCGGTCCGTTTGGACATTTGTTTAAGAAGAAGGTTGGACCTAATGCTGGCGAAGAGTATGAAGATGGTGATCCACTGATCTTTGTTCTTGAAATAGCAGCGGTTTTATCTTTCTTGGTTTCTTGTAGTCAATACTATGGCTGGCTCGGAATTATGCAGCAAGGTGCTGAAGTGTTCTTTGAACCACTTGGTATTCTAGTTGCTATTGGACTGGCAACAGGTCTCGCTTCATATTTCGAGGGACAAACAGATGAAGCTTTCTCTGCATTGAACGAAAAGAGTGATGAAGAGTTAGTTAAAGTCATCAGAAACGGAAATGACATCGAGGTCGCTAAGACAGAAATTGTTGTAGGAGATATTGTACGATTAGATACCGGCGATTAGATACCGGCAGATGGTGAATTACTTGAAGCTATTTCATTACGTGTTGACGAATCCACATTGAACGGAGAATCAGACTACGCAATCAAATCTATCAATCCTGCCGATTTCAATCAGGATGCTACTTATCCTACTAACTGTGTTTTAAGAAGCACAAAAGTTATGGAAGGACACGGCTTGTTCAAAGTTCAAAAAGTTGGCGCTAAAACCGAGTTCGGAAAGATTTATGAAGAGGCACAAATTGACGATTCTGTCAAGACTCCTTTGAACGAGCAACTTGATGGCCTTGGCGATTGGATTACTTTTGTTAGCTATGTGCTTGCTGGTCTTGTTGTAGTTGGTCATATCATCTGGTGGTTCGCCTCAGGTACGACTTGGGATACTGGTACATTCATTGCTTACGTACTTCAGAAGTTGATGGTAGCGGTTACATTGGTTGTAGTTGCTGTTCCTGAAGGACTTCCAATGGCAGTCACACTCAGCCTTGCATACTCTATGCGCTCTATGCTCAAGACAAATAACCTTGTTCGTAAAATGCACGCTTGTGAAACAATGGGTGCTACAACAGTTATCTGCACAGATAAAACGGGTACTCTTACACAAAATAAGATGCAGGTTAAGGAATGTACTTTCGGAAAATTAACTCCAGAATTGGCAGAGGGAATTGCAGTAAACTCTACTGCATCACTTGATTTCTCAGAAAGCCAGCCAAGACCTATTGGTAATCCTACTGAAGGTGCATTACTCTTGTGGTTGCATACCAACAAATATGATTATCGCCGTCTTAAAGAAGCATCTAACACAAAGAATGAAATTCCATTCTCTACTGAAAGAAAATACATGTCAACCACTGTTCTTTCAGCAGTATCTAATAAAGAAGTAACATACACTAAGGGTGCTCCTGAAATAGTTTTCGGCATGTGTGATTCTTCTGAAATTGATGAGGTTAACCTGAAGAGAACTCTCCAGAAATATCAGGACAGTGCTTATCGTACACTTGGTTTTGCCATTGACAAGCACTTCGTAGGTGTTGTTGCTATTGAAGATCCTGTCAGAGAAGATGTTCCTGCTGCAGTTAAGGAATGTATGAACGCTGGCATAATGGTCAAGATTGTAACAGGTGATACTCCTGGAACAGCCAAGCAAATTGGTCGTGAAATAGGATTATGGACAGATGCTGATACCGATCGTAACATAATAACAGGTGCTGAACTTGCAGAACTTTCTGATGAGAAGTTGCAAGAGTGTGTACTTGATTTGAAGATTATAGCTCGTGCTCGTCCAATGGACAAAAAACGTCTTGTTGAAGCACTACAAGCACGTAATCAGGTAGTCGCAGTTACCGGTGATGGTACAAATGATGCTCCAGCACTGCATCAGGCACATGTTGGTCTGTCGATGGGGGCAGGAACTGCTGTTGCAAAAGAAGCATCTGATATCACAATCATCGATAACTCATTCTCTAGCATTGGCAAGGCTGTAATGTGGGGGCGTTCTCTATACAAGAATATTCAGCGTTTCTTGCTTTTCCAGCTCACAGTGAACGTAACAGCTTGCTGTATTGTTTTTGTGGGTGCATTGGTCGGAAAGGATTCTCCTTTGACCGTAGCTCAGATGCTCTGGATCAACCTCATTATGGACACATTCGGTGCGATGGCATTGGCATCATTGCCTCCTTCAAAGGATGTAATGAAAGACAAACCTCGTAAGCGCGGAAGTGAACATGTAAATGAAATTGGAAACTGGGCATATTTTAAGGAGCAGTGGAAGCTTGGTGCATTTATCATCAACAAGCCGATGCTTGGCGAAATTCTTAGTGTTGGCATATTCTTCTTTGTATTGTTGTTTGTCTTCTTGCTGTTGTTCCAGCACGCTGAAATCAATAGCATGACAGACTTCTTGAATATTCAGTTCTCTGGCAATGGAGAAGTTTCTCCTTACGAACAAACTCTGCTGTTCTCAATCTTTGTCTGGACTCACTTCTTCTATCTGTTTAATGCACGTGCTTATGAAACAGGTGAAAGCGTCCTTTTGAATTTGTTCAGCAAAAAGTTCTGGAGCAAGGGCTTCTGGACTATCGTATGTGTAATTGTCTTTGGTCAGTTACTCATTACTGAAGTGATGTTTAAATTCTTCAATGTTGAGCCAATGCTGCATAATGCAGAGCATCCTAACGGTTGGTTAGATCTGCTAATTATCTTTGGTTTCTCATCTCTTGTTCTTTGGATAAGAGAAATTTGGCAATTGTTTAAGAAATAGTTCATCTGGTTAAGGAGGCAGAGCTATAAACTCTGCCTCTTTTTTCAATATGGTTATAGAATAGGAAATGAGTAATAACAATAATCATCCATTAGGTGATGCACCATGGTTTCACGTTATATTATCAACAGGATTTGGTGCAGGCTTTGTCCCGATTGCCCCAGGAACAGCAGGAGCATTAGTTGCACTTGCTTTATGGTGGACAGGGTACAAGTTTTTACCTGTAGATGTTTTATTTTGGGTTACACTGATAACAACAATCATTGTAACTGTTGTTGGGGCTTGGACTTCTAATATTATGGAAAAATATTGGGGGGGGGGAAGATCCAAGAACTGTAGTTATTGATGAATTTATAGGTGTCTGGATTCCTGCTCTTGTTGCTCCTTGTGGAGAAAACACATGGTTATTGGCGATATTGGGATTTGTTGCTTTTAGAATCATTGACATCTTCAAGCCATTAGGATGTCGATGGGTTGATCAGAATGTGAAAGGCGGTTGGGGCGTAATGTTAGATGATGCTCTCGCAGGTTTTTACTCTATGATAATTTGTCTCATTGTCAAACAGTTTTTGTAAATGAAAACTTATAAATATCATATAGGTATATTATTCCTAACAATACTTCTTGTTTTAACGGTACCTTATGCATGGAAGTTAGTACAGATATTATTCTTTCCTAAGCATGTTAAGATATGGCAGCAACTATCCTTGTTCCAATGGGTTGCTATAGGATTCGTTGGGTATTCTTTCATGAGACGATTTCTAAACAAGAATGCCTTATGGCTTGAGACTTTCACGCATGAACTGACACATATTGTTGTGGCAATGCTATTCCTTCGTAAGGTGCATTCTTTCCATGCAGAAGAAGGTTCTGGTGTAGTATATACGAGAGGACAATCAAATAACATGATTGCACCAATGGCATTGGCTCCATATTGCTTACCGATATACACTTTCCTGTTATTATCTGTACGATGTCTAATGAACTTTCACGGAATGTGGATATTTGATATAATAATAGGTGTAAGCCTGTCTTTTCATATAAATTGCTTTATTCATCAAACTGGTAAATATCAAACCGATATAAATCAATACCCATTGTTGTTTTCATATCTGTTTATATACGTTGCTCGACTAATTAACAGCTGTATTATACTTGTGGCATTCTTCCCTCATTACAATGTGTTTACGTCATTCTGGAGATTGTTGAATGCTCAGTATGACAACATTATATATTTCTGGTCGCTTCTTTTTTGATTTATATGGCAAAAAAATATCGGAGAAAGTCAAGAAAAAAACGAAATAAAGGGTTATTTTATTGCATTAAAAGGAGATATAAAAAATTCCTACGCTGTATTCGACCATTGTCTATATGTATATTGTGTGTTACCGTATTTTGTGCTATATGGCATCTTTATAATAATATAAAAATTGCTTATCCACAGAAAGAACGTTCAACAATTTTATCAGATGACTATAATGGTATAGACGTTTCTAAGTATCAAGGAAAGATCGACTGGGAAAAAGTCGCTTCTGACCCCAAAATACAATTTGTATATATAAAGGCAACTGAAGGTGCGAGGCAAGTAGATAATAAGTATCATGATTATGTGGATGATGCAAGAAAAGAAGGCCTCAAGATAGGTAGCTATCATTATTTCATCGGCAGAAAATCTGCGAAAGACCAGTTCCGCAATTTTAAGAAGCATATAGACAAACACACGCAGGATTTGATTCCAATGGTTGATGTTGAAGAAGCAGGAAATAGCTCTATTTCTAGAGACGAACTCCAACGTAATTTGAATGAATTCATGCAACTTGTTAAATCAGAGTATGGCAAATATCCTCTACTGTACAGTCAATATGGTTTTTACAAGGAAAAATTATCTCCTGAATTTGATAAATACTTCCTCTTTATTGCCAGATATGGAAAGAATCCACCGACTCTTTACAGCACTGGGAAACACAATATTTGGCAATACACTGAGAAAGGCGAGATCCTTGGTATCAAAGGATATGTTGATTTGGATCGTTTTTGTAATGGTACATCATTGTCTGACATAGAACTCTAAAAATCAATCTGTTGATACATATGAGAAAATATATTCTTCTGAAATTTGCTGAAAACGAATAATATCCACCCCACCCAAAACGGAGATATCATCCATTTTCAGCAAAAGCCATATGGAATTTATGAAACAATCAAAATCATCTTTAAGAAATAGATTTTTTTATGTTATAATGGGAATACTTGTTGCTCTTCCCATGGGAATCACACATGCACAAACTAATCCATACAGATATGGTTCGCCTCACTATTGGATGGCACAATCAACATTGCACATTACTGATGGCAAATTTGATATAGCTTACGAAGACTTGCAGAAAGCGAGAAAAGGCTATAAGGACATCGGAGATATTTCGTTTCAAGTAAATGCTATTGGAGCTATGGCTCTGCTAAAATCCAATATGGGTGAATGGTCATTGGCTCAGCAACATTTTCAGGAAGCATTGGAGATTGCTAAGGAAGCAAAAGATGAAATGTCTATTTCAAGGACTTTGGTTGAAATCATCAAATTCAGTAAAGGAATCTCAGATATGAATGGATATAACCATTTTGTAGCTGAATTAGACTCCCTTTGCCGTAAGTCCTCCTCTGCAATAGTAAAGACATATTATCACACTTACTGGTCAAATGAATATGTCCTACGACAAGAATACCAAATGGCGGAAAACCATTTAAGAAAATGTTGGGATGCCATGCAGGAGTTACCATTTATGGAAAGAGAGCAGGCGAAACTGTCATATTACAATAATATGGTGTCTCTTTATAATCAGAGAAAAAATTATGGGGATGCTATTGAATATGCACGAAAATATGTTGAACAGTCGAAAGTAATAAATGGCAGAAATAGCAATTTGCATTTGCAGTCATATAGCGTTTTGGCAAATATTTATGCTGAGAATGGAGACAGTGTAAATGCTTTTGCCGTCTTGGACAGTATGGCGTGTGGAGTTGGACTGCCGAATCAAGACAAAGTGCTTCTTGCTTCATTTTACAATCGCAAAGGTGTATGTCATACAAAGTTTAAGGATTATGAGAGAGCTTTGGCGTGTTTCGAAAAAGCATCAGAAATTCTGAAAGAAAGGCTAATAGAGGACACTCCGTCCAAGTATGAGTGTTACCTTCATAGAGCAGAGGTTTTATACATGCAGAAAAAGTATGATGAAGCGTATGACTCATATATGAATTGTATGCAAGCCTGTAGGAATAAATATGGCGAGAGCTCGGGTAATTACTATCAGGCTTTATTTACATTGGCAAGTATTAATGCCGAAAGAGGAAATGTTGCAGAAGCAGACAGCCTGTTCAATGTTTCAATGGATTTCTTGCTTTCAAACATGAAAACGTTATGGAAATATTCAACGCCATCACAACGAGAGCAGTTTTGGAAAGAAACATTAAACATGTTGAGTGGAATGGCTGCCTTCTCTGTAAAATGCGGCATTGATAACAGCAGACTAACAGAGACTTGTTATAATGCCCTGTTGTTTTCAAAAGCTTTGTTGTTGGAAACAGAAAAGACAATCATTGAGATTATTACGAACGAGGGAACAAAAGAGGATATAGACAACTATCGTCAACTGATGTCTATAAATACAAGGTTGCTCGCTCTGAGATGTAATTATGAATACAATAAAGACGAAATAGACATTCTTGTCGTAGTACAAAGAAATCTCGAACAACAGTTGACTGTCAAATGTCAGTTATACAATGACTACAATTCGTTCTTGGATATTGATTGCCAAAAAGTTAGGAAAAGTCTAAAAAAGAATGAAGTGATGATTGACTTTTCTGATTTTATGTCGGAAGATTCCGTTCATCAATATGTTGCATACATAATACGAGGAGAACTGGAATACCCATTGCTTGTGAAGTGTTTCAACCAGAACCAATTAGATTCATTGTTGAATGGAGATGCTAAATATAACCTATACAATTATAAGTTCCACAAAGATTGTGCAACCAAATTATTATGGGGACCATTAAGCAGTCACATGGAAAGGGGTAGTACAATTTATTATGTTCCTTCCGGAATCATACATGAAATAGCATTGGAATCACTGCCTCTTGCTGACGGTTCGTTATTAGGTCAACATTATAATTTCATAAGATTGTCATCCGCAAGAGAAATCGCAAAGCTCCAAACCCCGAATAATGTTCAAAAGACAGCTGCACTATATGGCGGATTAAAATACAACCTGTCACCTCAAACACTTGAAGAGGAAAGCAAGATGTATGATAAGACAGAATTATCTTGGATTTATCGTTCGGAATATGGGAAAGAAGGATTCAAGGACTTAAGCAAAAGCAAAGTAGAGATTCAGAGAATAGCTCAGACGCTTTCAGAAAATGGTTACAAGGTCAAAAGCTACTCTGGAGTTAAAGGGAATACTGAGTCATTTATCGCGATGAGTGGCAAATCGCCATCAATTCTCCATGTTGCTACACATGGGTTCTACTACACTCCTGATGAAGCAGACAAATATGACTATCTTAACGGTTATACAGATGCTATGTCATTATCGGGATTGGTATTTTCTGGAGGCAATGCAGCTTGGCTTGGTAAAGAGATACCTTCTGGGGTTCTTGGTGGGATTCTTACAGCACGTGATATAGCAAATCTTGATTTCAAAGGAACTGATTTGGTAATGTTGTCTGCTTGCAAAACGGCACAAGGCAATGTGACTGCTGAAGGTTTGTACGGCTTACAGAGAGCATTTAAGAAAGCTGGAGCCAGCACGCTTATTTTGACTTTGTGAAAAGTTAGAGACCCAGTGGCAGAATCTTTTGCGACAACCTTTTATAAAGAGCTAATGAATCAAGAAGGCAATAAAAGGCAGGCATTTGAAAAGACAAAGAACATAATTCGAGAAAAGTTTAAGGACTCTTTCGATTGGGCATGTTTTGTGATGGTTGATTGATTGCGAATAAAAAACATTCCGAATTGTGGTTACATTCTATGTGATTCGTTCATAAATCCACAGTAAGTAAAAACAAATAGAAGTTGTGCCCGACATGAATAAGGGTGTAAAACGATGAAATATACAATTATTACCATGCTGGTTCTTATACTCGCATCTTGCGGTGGAGGAGGCTCCTCGTCAACCACCTATTCAGAAGTTTGTGGTACATGCAATGGTTATGGTGTTATAGTTGATCAAGCCACTGGATATAAAAGAGTATGCCCTTCATGTGGTAATCCATGTACAGCGTGCGGAGGTTTTGGTTTGGCTACGGATTACTATGGCAATGTTGGGAACTGTGTTTATTGTAGCGGAACTGGACGCAATCAGAACAACAACGGTAATGGCTCCAATATTAGTTTTGGTGCCCGTACCACCAAATTTGTAAAAACCAACGCAAAATGTGACGAGTGCAGCTGCTCTGGATATTGGGGAACAAAGCGTGATTCGGGCGCATACGAAAGAGACTGTCAAAATACAGACCAGTGGGGGCACAGATGCGGACTTCACCAAGTCATCATGGGTTGAAACAGTATTTATTCACATTGAGTATTATTTCACATTATTAGAAGTTGTGCGCGACACGTATAGCGTATATGAATTATGAGAAAGAAATTGTTATTGCTATTTGTTGGGATGTTTTTGTGTTTTCAAGTAATTCAAGCACAGAAAACATATCCTGTAACAAAAGAAGTAAAAGTAGAGAAAAATGGTTTTTGCTGGACTTTGTATAGCACAAGAAAAAGTGTTAGTGGCTTGTTGACAGAAGGAGCAGAAGTTAATGGCAAAACATTGTTACCTTTGTAACGTGAATTTTGCTATATAAAGTTTAACCCTCTTGGTGATAGTGGAATATTTTCTACAGAGAAGAATACGGATGATGGCTTACAATACTATTTCTACAATCTTGATGGTGAGGAAATATATCAAACCGATGATCTCTATGTCTTCCCTGCATATAATGAAGAAGAGGGACTGTACTTTCGGGACTATGATGATTTTAAAGAAGTGCTAACCCCAAAAAGAGATACCTCTGGGCGTATAGATTCTAAAAAAGTAAAGAATGAAAAAATACCGTTTCCTCTTGTAGCTTCTCGTAAATACAAAATAATAAGTACATTTATGGGTGAGGAATCTCGTGCGTTTTCTGGTGAAGGTTATGTTGAGTATAAAGGAAATAAAATTATAATAAACCTTGGCTTCACAACTAAAGAGTATACGTTAAACCAACCTCCTAAACCTCTGTTAGGTGTGTTGGGCATGATTTTTGGAGCAATGGATGTTGTCTGTGATGGTGAAAAAGGGAAACTATCAATAGTTGAGTCGCCAAGTACGATAAGTATTGAACCTATTGGTTTCTCAATGAATCTTGGGTATGAAGTAGAAAAGTAGTTATTTGCGTACTAAAGCAAGTCATCAATAGATTGGATAAAAAATCCATAGAAAAACATGGTAATGAAAATCAAATATTTATTAATAGTGGTAAATTTGTTTATGGTGGCTGGTTGCCGCCATAAACAAAGTAATGAGCCCCCTGAGAATGATTCAATAGTAAATATTAGAGAAATGGGGATTGCAGACACTACAACCATCGATGATGAAGATGAGAGGATAGTGCACGCAAAGATGGGGTATTATGATTTTGATCAAATAGAAAACTTGGTATCATTCTTTGATTCGATTTTGGCAAAACATCCTATCCCTATTTGGCTACCAGAAGAGGATAAGACAACTCAAAAGGTGAAAGAGTGTATCGCAAAGATAGAGGAATTCCGTAAGGGTACTAAACAGTTCTTTCCAGACAGTCTTGTGAGCGAATGTTTGAGATCCATATCTTTCAATACGGCTATCGTCAACAACCATGGACCTGAATATACTGATATGGTTTATGGGGAATGCCTTATGATGTGTGCCGCGTTTTATAGCCCTGATATAACATGCTTGGTGGAAATGCAAACTCCTGACCATTGTGCCGGTATCTTCAACTATGGTACCAGTTACAATCGGCAACCTTGGTGGTCGTATTTGTTTCTGAAACGCAAGAAAGGTTATGAGGCGATATGCCTTGGAGATTTTGTTGCTGTACGTAGCATCTTTCAACTTGAAGATGCCCAGAAACGAAAATATTATTTATGTTCTGACAATAATACCTCGTTAGAGTTCAATCAATGGCTTTATTGGGTGAAAGGCGAAGATGATATTCGTCGGGTTGCTGAATGCCATAAAGCTCCAATGGAAGGTGATGTGGAGTCTTACTATTTCGACAAGAATCGTTTGATTTGGAAATTTGCGAAGTGGGATGAAACCAAACAACAACTAATTTCTACAAGTGATAAGCCTGCAATGACTTTACGTTTGGATGGTGAAAGGTCTGGATTTGAATAGCTTTTGGGGATGATTAATAGGTTACTATTATCTTATGTATCTCATAAAAAGGTAAAATAACAAAACTAAGAAGTTGCGCCCGTCACGGATTTAGGGTAATAGCATATGAAGTACCTCAGAATTCTATTTATTGGCATCATCTGCTGCTTGTCATTTCAAGCCATGGCTCAAAGCAATGGTGAAAGGACTACGTCTGAAATCGAATACGCAGTAAAACAGATTAGCAGAATCTGCCCTACTTATATGTGGGATAGTTGGAGATTCCGAGACATTATGTATGAGAAGGAGTCGAATACAGTCTATTTCGTTATTCAACTGAAAAAATGGAAAAATGTCAATGAAAGCATCACCCCTGAAAAAATGAAAGAGCAGACGTATTGGATAGTTGAGAATTTTAAGGAAGCCTATGAATCTCTTATATCCGATAAAAGTCTTTATTGCGATGGTGATTTCATGCTTTACCTATCCGTAGGGACTTTGTTGCATAAGTTGGCAATGGCAGATGCCAATTTGCAGATTGTTCTTTTAAAGCCAGACCAAGAATGTATCATTCAGAAGGATATACCAATGGTAGTGGACGGAAAGGATATTAACAGGATATTCAAAAAGGAGTAAAATGATGATAAAGAACATTGGGCATTACTTAACTATAGTATGTATATATATCATGCTCACCGTGTCTGTAGCTGTTTCGGCTCAGACACGGCGAGCTCTTGTCATTGGCATCGGCCAACAGGAGGATAAGGCCTGGGGGAAGATAAACGGTGACAGGGATGTGCCGTATGTGATGGAGATGCTGAAGAACGCGAAGTTCAAGATGGGTAATGTTAAGAAGCTCGTGAATCAGCAGGCAACAAAGGCGGCTATCGTGAATGCCTTCAAGGCATTGGCATCGCAGTCTAAGCGTGGAGATGTGGTGTATGTACACTTCTCAGGGCATGGCCAGCAGATGAAGGATGTGCATAATGATGAGAAGGACGGACTGGATGAGTGCTGGATTCCTTACGATGCCTACCGAAAGCCATGTGAGAAGGACAAAGGTGAGAAACACCTCACGGATGACGAGGTGAACTATTATCTGAATGCCATCAGAAACAAGATTGGAGATTCGGGAAAGATGCTCGTGGTTATTGATGCTTGTCATAGTGGTGGTGCAACACGTGGTGATGAGGATGAAGTGGTGCGTGGTGTGGAGGACATATTCGAAGCCATCAAGTCCTTTATCTGGGGGACATCTGCGGATAATGGCAAGGCGGATGTAAATCCAAACGCAAAAGAGAATAAGGAAAGGTGGATTACCATCAGTGCCTGCAAAAGCGACCAAGTGAACATTGAAATGAAAAGTCCAGCTGTGGGCAAACTGACCTACGCAATATACAATAAGGTCAAAGAAAACACTGGGAATGACAACTGTGATTTCATCAGAAGAATACGGAAGTTTGTCAATTCCAAAACAGGCAGCAGACCTCAATATCCGGTAATGACTGGCGAGACCGATAGATTTAGAATAACAGACATCATACAGTAATGGCAAAAACAATACAATTTCGAGCTCCCATACAAGAGAATGAAGCACGACTTGTAGCGGGTATGGCAGACAAAAGGCGGCGCACTCAGTACGAGCTGTACGCATACTGTTCCGATTACTTTTGGGACAACTATAGGGGTGTGTTCTTCGCTGAAGAAAATGCAGCGGCAGAGATACTACAGAACACCTTTATTGCCTTCTGGGAAAACATTGAAAGAAAAAAAATATATGTGGAGGATGGAATCGTAATGGGGAAAGACAACAAGCTCCTGAACGGCAGCATCCTCACCTACTTTATGAGCATAGCCCGAAACAAGTATCTGGAATATGGACGCGAACATCCTGTATATGCTGATCCTGAAACAGAATTAGGACGGTTGCTAAGGGCTGAAGGGTTCGACCCCAACGAGTATATAGACATGCTCTATGACTCGGGCGAGAACATGATGATTAACATCATTGCGGATGTCATATCGCATATGTCACCGAGGTGCAGTCAGATACTCACAAAGTTCTATTACGAGGAGAAGAAACTGGAGACTATCCTGATGGAAATGCCGACAATAGAGTCATACGATGCCTTAAAGACGAAGAAAAACAAGTGTATGAAATCTTTGCGAAAATCGGCGAGGGAAATATACAAGAGAAAGATAAACTCATAAAGGACTACAGATATGGACGAAAAGTTTCAAGACAGAATAGACAACTACCTGCTTAACCGCATGGATGATGCCGAAAAGACGGAGTTCTTGCGTGAGGTGGAACAAGATGAAGAGAAGAAGGAACAACTGGAGTTTACACAGGACGTGAAGGACTCTATCCGTAGCCGCGAGGAGAAACTACAGGCTCTAAAACAGTTCCAACGACAGTATGAACAAGAACGAAAAACTGCTGCTTATCATGCTACAGGTACTAAACAAGCAGCATGTTATTGTCCTGCTCCAAAGGTTGCAGCAACAGAGCCAGTGCGGTCAAAGAAGAAGATATGGCTGTGGATTTCTGGTGTGGCAGCTGTGCTTGTTGTAGGCTTCCTTGCCATCAAGCCAATGTTTGATTATGAGTCATCTCCTAACTATAATGGGGCACCTATGGAGCAGATGCGTGGAGGGGATGAAGTGTTCAGCCCTGCCCCAGCAGACAGTACGGACAACGATACCATAAAGTATAATATCGAGAAGAAAGTAAATACAGATGAATAGAATCATAGTATTCGCATTGATGCTTTTCTGCATGACAATGCAGATAGAAGCCCAGACCCTGTCAGAGGAAGAAGTGACAGCAAAAATGTATCAGGCATTTGAGCTAAACAAAGCCGGCAAGAAGGCAGAAGCACTTGAGTTGTTTCTTATTGTTGGAGAGAATACCAAGCAGCAACGCAACGAAGGCGAGCGGCAAGTGTACGTGTGCAGTCAGACGATGGCATGTCAGTGTTATGAACTGCTTGGCAGGTATCAAGAAGGGTATCTCTTAGGAAAGAGTTTGCTTCAAGGTAAGTTGAATGATGAGGAAAGGAAAGATGTCGGTCATCTCTATGCTATGAATGGCTATATGTATGCTTGCGAATTTATCCAGCGCGATGAAAAAGGACGTGCCGATTATAAGCGTGGGAGGGAACTCATATCAGAAATACTTCCCTATTCTGACGGTCAGGTAAAAGAATATGCAGAGACAAAGATTCCTCTCTCATGGTATTTTGAAGGAGCGCAATATGCGATGACACAGAGTTATGACGAGGCACTTTCTTCGTATGAAAAAGCCTTGAATGGATTCAGGGATTTGGGTAGGGTATCTGAAGAAGTAGATTTACTCTCCGGCATAGCATCGGTAAAAGCACACCTTTGCAAGTTTGACGAAGCAAAGCGAGTTTACTATCAGGCATTTGTCTTGGCAAATCAAAATGGCAAGGTGAACAAGCAGATGGATGTGTTGAGGGAGTTGTGGTCTCTGGGCAATACCACGGGTGACATGAAACTGATACGCTCCACTTCGGCCTCCATGGACTCGTTGGTGGAAAAGGCAGGAGATGTGAAAATGAAATTTGCATACTACCATCAAAAAGGTGACGAGGCGAAATCCAAAGGTCAGTATAAATTAGCCGAGAAGTGGTATATAAAGGGCAAGGAACTAGCTGAGGGGGACAACAAAGACCCGTTTGCGGCAAGTAAACATCTGGCATATAACAAGCTGAGAAATCTATACATTGCCACGGGGCAATATGACGATGCCATCGCATACGGTCGGAAAGTGTTGGAAGAATACCAGAAGCAGATCAATCCAGAAGAGGATGCGTATTATCTTCCGTATAGTCTGATGGCAGACATCTACAGACTGAAAGGAGACAAGGAGAATTGCTTTGCATGTATAGACTCTCTCTTTAAGAGTGAAAGCAGGATGAAAGAGCCTAGGGAACTATGTCAGATGTATATGGTTCGGGCACGCTGTCATAATGGCTTCAAAGAATATGCAGCAGCTCTTGCAGACTATAAGAAAGCAGATGAAATGCTTGCATCGAAATATCCCCAAACGGAAGAGAACAGGATAATGCTCCTTGCATCCATGGGAGGAACGGAACATTGCCTTGACATGTATGATGACTCTGAAAAGCATTATAAGCTCTATGCGGATTACACAAAGCAACTTTATGGCGAAAAGAGCATGGAGTATATCAATGCGCTAATGATGCTCGCCAACGCAGAGGGATTCTCCAAACATCTTGATGCAGGTTGCAAACATTATACGGATGCCTCTTTCAGGTTGAAAGAGTTGATGAAGGAGCGTATTCCGATGATGAGTGTTGAGGAACGTGAGAGCCTGTGGTCTCCAGTCTCTTCACTGTTCACGATGATGACACCATACGCCATTGAAGCCAATAGATACCAGGACGAGTTTACCGCCAGTTGCTACGATGCGCTTGTCATGTCGAAGTCTTTTCTGCTGGAGTCTGAACGCTCGTTGTTTGACGTGGTAAAGAAAGAAGGTACTGATGATGATATGAAGGACTATATGCTGCTTACCTTGATGAAGAAACAAATTACGGAGTGGGAAAAGGACTATGCGCATCATGTCGACAGTATATTAAGTATGTCCCAACGGGCAGAGAAATTGGCGGTACGTTTGGCTGAACGATGCCGTAGCTTCGGCAATATCACCCGTTTCATGGAAATTGACTATGCGGCAGTCAAGAGTGCTTTGAAGCCCAATGAAGTGCTCCTGGACTTTACGGATTATGTATCAGAAACTGTGGGGCGAAAATATGCAGCCTATATCATTAACAAGGAGGATAAATATCCATTGGTGAAATACCTATTTGCCGAAAGACAGATAGACTCGTTGGGCATCACCCGGCCAGACATGTATTATCATCAGGACTATGCCCTGGATGTGTTGAGACTACTATGGGAGCCGTTGAAGGAACACATAGCAGAAGGGGCGACTGTCTATTATGTTCCATCACAATTACTGTTCCAAGTGTCATTGGAGTCATTGCCACTTGCTGACGGAACGCTTTTGGGTAGCCATTACAACTTCGTAAGGTTGTCTTCCGCAAGGGAACTGGTAAAGGCACAGTCGCCAGTCTTGGCATCTGCACCGCATTCTGCCGTACTATATGGCGGACTGCAATATGACCTTCAACCGACAGCGATGGCTGAGGAAGCAAAGAAATATGACTTGACGGATTTGTTGGTGATGCGTGGCGATATGGTTCGCGGGGATTCCATCTTCTGTGAACTGCCAGGCTCCATGCAGGAGATTATGCAGATTGAGGCCCTGCTGAAAGCCAACAAATGGCATGTAACACCCCGAATGGGTACGCAGGGTACGGAAGAGTCGTTCCTCAGTATGCACAGTAAAGCTCCTCAATTGTTGCAGATAGCTACCCACGGATTCTATTATACTCCTGAACGCGCAGCTCATGTGGATTATCTAAAAGGCTACTCTGATGCCATGATGCTCTCTGGTATTGTCCTTTCAGGAGGAAATGCGGCATGGAGAGGAAAGGAATTGCCTGATGGAGTATTGGGAGGCATTCTTACAGCCAACAACATTGCCCGTATCGACCTAAGTGGCACGGAGATGGTTGTGCTCTCTGCCTGTCAGTCTGGCCAAGGCAAGGCAACTTCCGAAGGTCTTTACGGCTTGCAGCGTGCCTTCAAGAAAGCCGGTGTCGGCACTATGGTCATGGCTCTATGGAGTGTCAGCGACAAAGTGGCTACAGAATTTATGACCACTTTCTATGAGCAACTCGCATCCAAACAATGCCAGTGGAACAAACGTCAGGCATTTGAAAACACAAAGTCCATCATCCGAGATAGATATCCCGACCCATTCCATTGGGCGGCATTTGTAATGCTGGATTGAGATATACAACACACGAAATAAAAAGCTGCACCAGTCGACAAGTTTGATTAGGTGCAGTTTTTTTATTGATAGATATGGTTACTAATCACGCTCATATACCATAAAGAGTATATCAAATATTATTGAATATGAGACAAGAAGAAATAGTGAATGAAATTAGAAAGAAATGTGGGCATGTGGAAATGCTACCGTCAATGGGTTGGCACTTTATCTACCACGACAGGCATTTCTTCTACATGACAGGGAGAAGTGATGGTATGATACGTTTCTGTGTCCCTCATTTAGTAAAGGCAAATGAGTATGATACCGAATTGTTATCGGATGCTATCAATGAGACAAACAGGAACGTAAAATTTATCAAGGCTGTCAAACTTGACTGTGGCAGTGTTTCATTGGATTATGACCACAAGACGGTCTCAGATGAATCGGCAGATACAATTGTCCCTCATATCATCAATGCCTTGGATTTTGCTTCTAACTATTTACTCAACAAACTGAAAAGGACATGAAAAAGTTAATCTCAATTATAATCATATCGCTTGGCTTTCTGCCTCTTGTGGCACAGAATGACTACTATATCAAGCAAGCCCAATCATATCAGCGTGAGGCGGAATACTACACGAAGCAGGCATTGAGCTATGAGCGAGAAGTCGATTACTACAACCGACAAGCACAAGGGTATCTCAGAGAGGCTGAATACTACTCGAAGCGGAAGAACTACGATAGTGTGAAGACATATCAGCAACGGGCAAAGAATGCCACGAACAAGGCAGAAGATTACGCACGAAAAGCAAAGAATGCCCGAGAACGTGCCCAGGATTATATGAGAAAGGCAGAATATGCGCTGAAGAGAGCAAAATAATAACACCACAGATTAAAGACAAACCATCAAATACAACAACAATGAGAACATTTACTACACATCTACAGACCATGATTCTAATGGTTCTGTTCGCATTTGTAACAGTTCAAAAGGCGAATGCTTCGGCAAAAGCCGGAGAAGCTTCAGTTTATGAAGGAAGTACAGTAACAATCAAACTGGCTGATGCATATGAACGCACCCTCCGAAAATCAACTGGTGTCACCTATCAATGGTATTCTGAGAACAATTCGTATGCCTCCGTGACCAGCTCCACCCGCTACAATGCCACTGTCAAGGGAATCAAGGCAACATCTTCGTGCAAAGTGTATTTCAAATGCAGTTATTTCATTGATGGATTCTACCGCACCATGGACTTCTATTATACCATCACCGTAAAATCAACAAGTATCAGCGTTACAAGTGTATTACTTGACAGATCGTCCATAAGCATGAAAGAGGGTTCTACAGAATGGCTGACTGCATCTGTTTATCCGACAAACGCAACGAACAAGAATGTAACATGGTCGAGTAGCAATACCTCTGTGGCTTCTGTAAGCAGTTACGGACAAGTATCGGCAAAATCAGCAGGAACAGCTACCATTACCTGTCGTGCGGCTGATGGCAGTGGGAAATATGCGACTTGCAAGGTGACGGTAGAGTCTGCAACGGTATATGTTACAAGCATAACATTGAATAAGACTTCTGCTTCTCTGTATGTTGGAAATACCACACAACTCAATGCAACTGTCAGCCCAAGTTCGGCGACTAACAAAAATGTTGGTTGGACATCGGATGATACTTCTGTTGCCACGGTTTCATCTACAGGACTTGTCACTGCAAAATCTGCTGGCACTGCCACTATTACATGTAAGGCAAAGGACGGAAGCGGAAAACAAGCGACGTGCAACATATTGGTAAAAGAGGATGTAAAGCCGACCTCTATAACGCTCAGCGCATCCAAGGCTTCGCTTACCGAAGGAGAAACCTTACAATTGACAGCCACGGTAAGTCCATCTGATGCTGTCGATAAAACCGTGACATGGATGAGCGACAATACAACCGTCGCAACCGTGGACAACACAGGTCTTGTCACCGCAAAGAGTGCCGGCACAGCCAACATCATTGCTACAACTTCCAACAATCTTGCCGCTGTCTGTGCAATAACCGTAAATGAGGAAGTCATAGGAGAACCAACAGTATGGTCTGGGAATTATAGGGTTGCATCCAGTCATGTGGAGAACAATCCCACGAGGGAGTATAAAGATGGATTCGAAATGACTATTACTGATAAGAAAGGAGCGTATTATATCACTTCCATGTTTGGTGATGACCTTACAGAATACAATAACGGAGGATTCAAGTTGTATGACAATGGAGATGGTACTGCAAAGATTGATGTATCATACTACAATATCCTGAAATATACCGATAATGACAGTCCGTTATATGCAATATACGTGTTTGATGAGACAACGGATGATTGGACAGACACATGGACACTGAAAATGAATGAAGACGGAACAATAACTGTAGGGGACTTCTATGTAGCAGCCTTTTCATGGGTGGAAGATGAGGAGAAATGGAAAAATGGACAGTTGGAGGCATTGTATTACAGCATGACGGCCAAGATAGAAGATATCACAGGTATTTCTGAGACAATAGCCGAATCACCTGTTATTCATATAGAGGACGGAACCGTTTGGCTGGATGAAGCGTCATACATTACGGTGTACAAAGACAATGGAACCAAAGTCTATTCTGGAAAGACCAACCGCATCGAGAACCTATCCAAAGGGTTGTATATTGTCAAGATAGGCAGTCAAAGCAAGAAAATTCTGATAAAATAAAGCCCAAGGGGTTACTTGCCCTAACTGTCTTTCATAAATAGACAAAGGAACAATAATAACAAACTTAGAAGTTGCGCCCGATGACGTATTAGGGTATAAGACAATGAAGAAGATTTTTGCAGTTGCATTTGCTCTCATCGCTTTAGTAGGTGCCAATGCACTTTACGTAAATGCGAAAACTACCAATACTGAAGTTGCGCCTGTGACATCGGATGTCACTGTGCATGTAGCAGGGAATGATGACGGACACTGTCATTATTGTGGTCCCAACAAATGCCCGTATTTTAGAGCGAAGAGCGGTGCTGACCCTACGACATGTAAATGCGGACATTCCAAGCGTTCACATATTGACAAGTATTAAGCATAGTAGTTGTCTTGTTATAGACTTTCAAGGAAGTCTCTATACTTGAATTGTAGGAAGTAGTAACGGTTATTATATAGGCGGTGACATAAAGAGGTGGGAGCTTGACGTTCCTGCCTCTCGTCAATAGAATTAATCATCACATTAAAACGAACGATTATGAAGCGACTGAAGAACAACGAGACCATTGTGGTCTTGGGAGCATCATTCAATGGTGTGAAAGAAATGATAGAACACGCAAGAAAGCGAATGCCAAAGGATGGTGTGTATGTGGGTGAAGATTCACAACTTTATCCTTGCTTTGACAGCGAGGACTATATGTATGAGAATCGCTTTTTTACTAATCTGGTTTTTGGCAGTAGCCAGGAGGAGATTGATAAGAAGTTGAACATACTGAATCAGGTGGAACGGTATGGAAACTACAACAAACTGACTGTAGAGCTTCATCCGATGGCATATTGGCAGGGCGATACTTGTCATGATGTGCTGTTTACAGAAATGGGAGATGAGCGATGACGACAATTTGTATAATTGAATAATATGAAGATACATTACGCGACAATCAGTGAAACGGGTAAGCGTCGGAAAAACGAAGACGCTTTCCGTATCGTAAATAGTGAGGACGGCAACCGTTGGTTGGCAGTGGTCTGCGATGGTATGGGAGGTCACGCCATGGGTGAAGTGGCAAGCGAGACAGTTTCAGATGCTATTGTGGATTACTGGAAGAAACATACGGACGATCCTGACAGTGAGACAAAGGTGAATAATGCCTGTGCCCATGCCATGGGTGCTCTTGACAAGAAAGCCTACTCGTTAAACCATTGCCAAATGGGAACGACGATGGTGATGGCAAGCATTGAAGGCGACTCCGTGACCATAGCCCATGTAGGTGACAGTAGATGCTATTTGCAGCGTCCTGATGAGGGGCTCCTCTACCAGACGAAGAACCATGTGCGGTTGGATTATGGTTGGGAGGTTATTGACCGTTGCTTCTTTTCCTATCATCATGAGGCAGATGTCCCGGACATCATGCAGTTCAAATTGAAGGCAGGCGACAGAATGTTGCTTTGCTCCGATGGCTTATACAAAAGCATGGCACCCGACATTCTGTTGGCAAGGATGATGGACGAGAAACCGCTTGCCGATATCCTTGATGTCTATGATTTCATGTGCGAAAAGCAGGGCGATGACAACTATACGGCAGTATTGATTGAGGTAAAAGAATAAAAATAAGACAGATAGTATGAAATGGTTTGGTATTATTGCCATGACATTGTTGATGACAATGACTGGCTGCAAGAAAGAAATGGGAATCCAGTATCGTGGATGCTTCGAGAATGATGATGCCGTCAGTCTCAAAGACGTGATCGATATTTATGACAAATACGCAAGTGCGAAGGAAGACAGCACAGATTTTGCCCTCTTTGCTGCCTTCTACGGACAGAATGCGGCAGACAATATTCTCGAATACGAGATTGTGAGTGATACGGCATTCGCCCTGCAATTGCCGGAATATGCCGCAAGTAAACATCCGTTTCTTTCCAAAGCAGAGGTGTTCTACAACTCTTGTCTGTTGGCTTTCAACGTGTGGAGCAATCACGAGTTGTGGCTGAGAGGATGCGATGGTTTCGAACTTGCTGGAGAAAAAGACGTTGTTGCTGGCATCAAATCTGTTAGCGAGGATTGCATCAGGGACAAGGAACTCCGCCAGGCTGCCAAGATTTACAAAGACAGCATCGTCATTATGATGAAGCGTACTCCAGAAGAATGGGGAGAAGAAGAACATTCGATGGATCTGTTGATAACTTTTGGCAACAAGATTGAAGCCAAGTCGTATAAGTATTTTACGGACGAGGAGAAGTTTGTCGATTCCTTGAACGCGATGACCAAGGAACTGACAGATGCGACAAAGCCTACACTGGAACTTTACAGGAAAGTTGATGCGGACAAGAGAGTGGAAATGATGCTGCATAGCCTGAACGAGTGTTCCACTTTTGACGAGCAATGCTCGTTGTTGCTGAATTGGGCGGACAGCCCGGAAGCAGAACTTGAAGACGAGTGGATAGTGGCTGTAGCTGGAAGGTTGATGAACAGTGGCAAATACAATCCTTGTCTTAACAATATCTGGATTATCTGGCGATGCCTGTATCAATATTGCTATGGAGGTATATCCCGTGATTCCTCCATACCCAACAGCATCTACAACGATATGCGCAAGAAATGCTATCTGACCTGTCTGAAGAGGATTGAGAAAAATCATAATGATGTTTTTGCCATGAACTGTGCATCAGCAGTTGTTGGTAGGGTGAACATCAACCGCTTCGGACAGAATATGTTTGGCAATGAAGCAGTGATAGAGAAGCACACCTACTTATCCGGTCGTGACGATAAGGAGGATAAAGAAAGTGAAGAAGCTGAAGATTAAAGAAAGATAATGGTTATGAGATTGTGTATGCACTTCTTCTCAAAAGGGTGTGCGGCTCGTTAACAAATATGCCATTTGTGGCAGCGGATTGCCTCGCCCAGTCAAAAACATCTGTGGAGGACAGCGTCGATACAGGACAAGGTGTTTTTGTGTTGAACGACAGCGTGCAGATAAGAGACCGTAATTGGCGCAGAGGTGGTTACGGAATGTTGACATACAGACAGGCTCTGCTCAACAAGTCGAGGATTGGGATGTATCATGCCATGATGACCCTACCTGACGGTATGGATTATTGGAATTACGCTACAGACCAGACGAAGAACACCAATGCGATGGAACTGGCTACGGTATTCAACAATATCTTCCATTTGGATTCTGTGAACGTCTCTAAGGAAAGACGTGACAATATCCGTGCAATTGCCATCGGGATGTTCAAGGAAGGGGGCATACAACATAAGCGTGCACCGAAGGATGTGGAACTGGCAGGAGTGTATAACGTGGCTGATGACGGAACTGAGCAGACCTTCACGTTTGTAGGCTGCTTCCCTGCCGACAAGTCAAAGTATGCTGTCAGCATGGTCGTGCAGAGAAAGCATAAGCTACCGGCATCGCCAGCAATGGTGTCAGACAGGGTGAACGAACTGATTGAGTGGTTAAACAAAAAGTAAATCTGATAAATAATATGAGACAAAAGATATTTTGGCTTGATTTGGCCGTCTGTTCCTTATGGTTGTTCATTGCATTGTCAAACTGTAGTTGGTGGTCATTGCCAGCTCATTTTCTTATGGTTGTCACAGTCGTGATGAGAATCATTCTCTCCTTCTCCCTTTACCGAAGAGAGAAACGAAGCTGGATGTCATTGACTATTTTCTCGGCTTTATTCGCTTTGCTGTCTTTTGTGGGGCAAGTAATGATTACGACCGGTGATTTCGCAGATTTGCCGTTTGTCGTCATGGGCATAAACAATGATCATTTGACGCATACCATTATTAAATGCTTACTGTTGGCATGGCTGTTCTTGGGGCCTTTGGCTGTGTATATTGTCGGGCTCTGCAGAAAGACATTGACTGCATCCACCTTAACATGGAAGGATGTCTTGGGAGCAATCATGTGGAAGGACAAGGGAGCTTTGAAATATTGCCAGCTGATGCTGATTGCCGTCTGTGCGTTATATGCAGGACTTGCCATGGATATGAGGGTGTGCCGTTTTGCCTGCATCGTCCTGCCTCCACTTAGCTTATATCTGATAAATAGACATGTGACCTCTTATAGAGGTGCATCGGAGAAGAATCTTATGGTTGGCAAACTGTGGATGACGGTAGCTGCTATGGTACTATTCTTCTATGCCCAACGCTATGCCGGGATGTGGCGCGTGTGGATGCTCGTTGTCAGTATAGCAATGGTTGCTTACGTTTGCTGGCAGACTTTCGGGAAGAGGAGAATGTTGGTATTGTACGCATTATCAGTATTGTATATTGGAATATTTCTACCTACTCTGGCAATAGGAAACAATCAATATGCTTGTATTGAGTATGCCCGTTGGGGATTCGGGACTTTAGAGTCTTATCGTGGTATCTTCTTCGTAAAGGACACGAATACTGACCGTGTTGGTCTTCGGGACAGATACGGGCTGCTTGTAAAGCCTGAGTATGATAACATCGTTTATCATACGCCACAACATCTTTGGGGTAGCCTTGAATTAAGGAAGAATGGCTATTTTAGCCTGTATGACATTTGCAATAATTCCATTACTCAGAATGATGGTATCAACCATCAACTTCAGGACAGCATCTGCATGTTGCTTGAGAGGCACATGATCAGTAACGGATATGATTACAATGAACTGATGGAAATTAAAGTTAAAGAAGGTAACAACCTTGATAGATTGACCTCTCATGTAAAGGTTGTCAGGAATGGTTCCACATCATATTATGATTACCATGACAATACTTATATCACAGCAGATTCTATTTTGGTTCCATCTGGAGTGTTCGTCTCTGACACCATCGACTATTATGGTAACAGGTTGTATATACTCCATTACTCCCTTGATGTGAAGCGTGACTGCACGGTATTATACAATATTGACCTGAAGACCGCAAGACAAAGTACACCACAACATGAGGAGTTGGATGAGTTGGCAAAGAGAATAGAAACATTATTGAAATAATGGGTTAATTCGAAGCAAGATGAAGAAACTGATAATACTTTTCATTGCTTTCATCACCTTAATAGGTTGTGGGAGCGGCCACCAGCAGGAAGAGAAAAATTCTGAATGGGGTGACAGTATAGCCACGATAAACAACACGGCTTACTATTGGCTGCAATTAGCAGATGACTCTGCACGGATTTCAGCGGTCAGGGACAACCAGTTGGTAACTAAGTGTATCGTGAGAGGGCCAGTATATGGCGCAAGGCAATATGACGACGGAGAGATATACATTCTCTGCGGTCAAAACCAAATCTCTTGGTTTGATGTCAGAAACATCCCAAGCGAAATAGATTTGTTGACCGAGGAGGATTTGGATAACTATGATCTGTCGCAAGAAAATGCGGATGCAATAATCGATATAGGCATGTGAAATAAGGGAAAGATGCTGAAAAGACAGTGAAAAGTAGTGGTTTCGATGGAAAAACGCCTATTTTGTGTAAATTTTACACAAAACGTTTTGTTGTTCAAAATAAACACATTACCTTTGTGGCGTAAATTTAACGCAATAGGTATATGGATAAGATAAACAAGACAGACGAAGAGTTGAAATACTGCTATAAGTACCCTCATCCGAGTGTAACGACCGACTGTGTCATCTTCGGATTTGACCGTACAAAATTGAAGGTCCTTTTAGTGCAGCGAGGCGTCGAACCTTACAAGGGGCGATGGGCCTTCCCCGGTGGATTTATGAAGATGGACGAGAGTGCCGAGGAGGGTGCGTTGCGTGAATTGCAGGAAGAGACAGGATTGGAGGGTGCATACATCCGTCAGTTCCATACCTTCACTGCTCCACTGCGTGATCCTCGTGAGCGTGTCATCACCATTGCCTACTATGCTTTGGTGAGGATGCAGGAAGTGAAGGGTGGAGATGACGCTGCTGATGCACGGTGGTTTGCTTTGGATGAAGTGCCGCAGTTGGCTTTCGACCACGACCAGATACTCCGAAAAGCTGAACAGGCATTGCGTCAGCAGATACATTTTGAGCCCGTGGGCTTCGAATTGCTGCCCGAGGAGTTCACCATCAAGGAATTGCAGAACCTCTACGAGGCCATACTGGACGTGCGATTCGACCGCCGCAACTTCTACAACAAGATGAAGCGGCTGGAAATGCTGGAACAGACGGACGAAACTGTAAATCCGTCGCAGAAGAAAGAAGCCTTTCTCTTCCGCTTCAACAGGGCGAAATATGAGGAGCTGAAGCAGAAGGGATTTAGATTGGAGTTTTAAATTATAATAGGAATTTATGTACAACAGAGCATACACCTCCGATAGGATTTCGGAATTGAAGGAGAACGAGATATTTGTCTTTGGCAGCAATCTGGCAGGCGCACATGGAGGCGGAGCTGCACGGTTTGCTTACGAACGGTTTGGTGCCGTATGGGGCGAAGGCGTTGGTCTTCATGGTCAGACATATGCCATACCTACCATGCAAGGTGGTGTTGATACCATCAAACCCTACGTAGATGCGTTCATCCGTTTTGCCAAGGAGCACCCAGAACGCATGTTTCTGGTTACGCGGATAGGTTGCGGTATAGCAGGATTTCGCGATGAGGAGATTGCTCCACTCTTTGCAGATTCCATTGATGTGGAAAATATCATCCTTCCGATGGAGTTTGTGGAAAATATTTCACCAGAGGGCAAGCGTAATTACTATCTTGAACGATTTTTGACTGCGCATAAATACAACTACGAGAATGCTCTGCGGGAAATTACAGACGGACGCAAACGTACTCACTGGATATGGTTCATCTTTCCGCAGTTGGCTGTATTGGGGCATAGCGCTAATGCCAAGTATTACGGCATCAGCGGGTACGACGAGGCGAAGGCTTACAATGAACATCCCATACTGGGCACAAGGCTGAGGGAGATTACCATGGCACTGCTACAACACCGTGGAGTGTCGGCGGTAGATATTCTTGGCGATATAGATGCTGTAAAGGTTCGCTCCTGTATGACACTCTTCGATGCTGTCTCACCAGATGACATATTCCAAGAAGTGTTGGATGCATTTTATGGCGGCTCATCAGATAAGAAGACATTGGACTATATGTGACAGATGTAAGGTTACTACCTACTCTCATATTACATAAAGAAGTAAATTGGCTGAAAATGGAAGATAATTATATGGCAACCACACGGAATGGGCACGAACTGAAGGATATGTATAACCCAGAAACAAACACGCTGGATATACGTTCCAATGGTTTGTACCCCTCCAATGTGCTCAGCAATTTGTGCAGTAACGGTTTCCGTCTTGACGGAATGGTATGTGGTAGTATGGAGGGTTTTCTGCAATCTCTGAAGAGAAAGGAACTTGACAAGCAGCGGCAAATATGCAGCATGAGGGGCGGCAATGCTCGGAAGATGAGCGTCACCTCCTGGCAGACAGACCAGATAGTATGGTGGAAGGGACAGGCAATAGACCGTCAGAGCGAAGAGTATCAGCAACTCATTCGCCGTGCCTATCAAGCAATGTTCGAACAAAGCGAACGGTTTCGTGACGCACTGATGCAGACTCGTGGCATCACACTCGTTCACACAAGCGGTGAGCCGAGTTCATACAAGACAATACTCACGCCTTCAGAGTTCTGCGGCATCCTGATGGATTTGCGCGATAGTTATGATCTTCGGGATAAGACAAAGGAACTGGAGGAGAAGTCTATCCGAAGGAAGAAACTCATGTATCTTTATGGCTTCGGCTCGTCAGCGGCAAGCGGAACGGTAAGGACTCTACGAGAGTTGTTGCCAGACTTTGATGTCGTTGCTCCTGACATACCCGTTGACCCTGTAGAGGCTCTGCCCTTCTTGCGAGGACTGTGTATGAACGAAGTGCCAGATGTTGTTGTCGGCACCAGCATGGGAGGCATGTATGCGCAGCAGATGCGTGGCTATAACCGAATCTGTGTGAATCCCGCTTTCGAGATGTCGAAGAAGAGCAAGATGCTCACGGTTGGCACACATGAATACTTCAAGCCGAGAAAGGATGGCACCACCCATTTCGAGATTACTTCAGAAATCATCTGCCATCATGCGGAGATGGAAAAGCATCAGTTTGATGGAATTACAGAAGAAGACCGCAAGCAGGTATGGGGAATGTTTGCCGACAATGACCAGCAGGTGAATGGTGAGTCGCTGTTCCTGCAATATTATTGTAAGGTCATCCATTTCAGTGGCGAGCATCGTATGGATGACAAGGTGATAAAGGACGTTCTTGCGCCACTTATAAGGAGTATAGTAAAGTAAAAAGAAGTAGAAACTATGTTAGTGATACATCCCAAAGACAAGACCACAGCGATGCTTTCAGCCCTGTATGACGGGCTGGAAGCACAGGTGGTTGATGACAACCGTTCGACTAAAGAGATGGGGCATCTGTTGCATCATGTCTCCACGCAGGAGCGCATCATGTTGCTGGGGCATGGCTCTGGCAAAGGACTGTTCTTCCGTGCAGATGACAGCAAGGAGGGATTTGACAAAATCATCGTGGGGCATCCTCACACTTATAATCTTCGGAAGCATGGAGGCAACATAGTAGCTGTATGGTGCAATGCTGACCAATTCGCACGTGCAGAAGGTTTGCATGGGTTGTTCACGGGAATGATAGTTTCTGAACTAAGTGAGGCTCTATTATATCAGATAGAGACTACGCAGGAGGAACTTGACCGTGAGAATGTGAAATTGGCCATGAGGCTGAGAGCATTGCTTGACGCAAGAATTCCTCTGAGCGAGATACCTAAACGGATGTTGGCAATGGATGATGTCCACTCACCATTGACCACATTCAATTACAAGAATTTCTACTATTTATGAGGATTAATGGGATGAAGATCAAGAATCTGTTTTTAGCCATATATGACCAGTTGACTCGCAAAGGTGCTTGGAGAAACATCTTAGTGACGCACAACGCCTTCGGCATTTTTAGCAGATACAGCCATATAGCACGCGGAAGCGGTAAGCCTAAGATGTCTTACCCCACGAAAGCAGTTGCAATGAAGGCAGCCAAGGCAATGAGCGAAAAGCATGGTGTACATTTCTCTGTCTATAAGTGCGCATGGTGCGACGGATGGCATGTGGGAAAGAATGCCCAAAACAAGGTTGTCCAAGAGAACCAATCTGATGCGAACAAACTTTCATTGGTCAATAAACCCAATGCTTTGTATGAGGCATTGAAGCGGTACCCTATTGTTGACCTTGCCCCCGTCTATGACAAAGGAGTGAGAGGCAGGACGATGTCTGGACGTGGCAGCAACTGGTTGTTGGAAAAGGTACGTGATGCCGGCGTAAAGGTCATTATCGACCTTCGCACGGCTGACCACACCGACCGCTACGACCGCAATGTGGCAGAGGCAGGACTTGAATACCACAGTCTGCCCATCGACAGCAGGAATACGGACGTTCACCAGATTATAGGCTCACTTCCTCTGCTGTTCGAACTAATGGACAAGGGTAGCTTCTATATTGCCTGTGCCATGGGCAGACACCGCACAGACATTGCCATCGCTCTCTATTATGTGATGCATCCCTCCGTTCCATTTGAAGAAGTGCCGGAGATGAGAGGGCACCGCCATGTGGAGAAGAAGCAATTCCGCTGCGATGACATTGCCACAAGACTCAACAGCATTATCAAGGCTATCACCCCCGACGAGCTTGCCACACTGGGGTTGCCCGCAGACTATGAGGCTGAGTTTCTCAGACGTAAAAAGCATTTGTTTGAGGTAAACCGTAATTTTGAATGAACATGAGCTACAAGATTTGCTTTGTATGCATAGGCAATGCCTGTAGGTCACCATTCGCAGAATGTGTGACGAAGAAACTCTTGGCAGATGCAAGGATGAGTGGCATCGAAGTGTTCTCACTGGGTACATTGGACTGGGGAGAGAATCCTCGTGATGCTGCCATGGTGGATGTGGCGAAGGAACTGGGCTATGAATTAAGTGGTACGACTATGGTTATGACACGTGAGAAACTGATGGCAGCTGATGCGATCATTGTGTTTGACGAGCGTCACCGTGATGCCATAACACGAGTATTGGACTATAGCCATTGGAACAGAATCGTACTGTTCAATAAGATAGCATTGGATGAAGATGGTAATGTGGAAGACCCACATTATCAGACTGCAGCTGTATATCGTCGTGTGGCCAGACACATTGAAAACGGTTGTAAACGATTGGTAGAGCAGTGGAAACTACAGCCACCAAAGCCTGAAGATTGAAGATTGCATGAATGCAATGATAATATCCCTTTGGCTAATGTGGCAAACAGGCACAATAGACCAAAGGGATATTTTTTTCGGTAGAAAGTAGTGTTAGATGATAGACAGTGGTTACAAATGCCACTCTCTTATCATAGAAGTAAAACAAAACAGTGGAGGTTACGAAGATGAACGGAACGAACTGCGAGAGGAGAAGCCAAGTCATGCTTGGATTATCCCGAGTCGTGAGAGACGAAGCCGAAGGCAATACGTCAGAAGCCGAGAAAGAATGGCTGCGCCGCATCTGCGGAGGACAGCCAGTGACAGAACAGAAGACAGCCCCCGCAAAAGAGGCTGAGCACAAGCCAGTAGCAGAGAAGAAAGCCAATGGTCATGGATTCGGAGACATTGCAGGCATGAATGAGTTGAAGGAGTTCGTGACCGAGGGATTTATCAACGTTCTGAAGAACCGCAAGTGCGCCGAGGTATATGGTATCAAGCCACCCTCCATGCTTTTTTATGGTCCTGCTGGTTGCGGCAAGACGTTCTTCGCAGAGAAGATGGCTGAGGAGATTGGCATCAACTTCATTAAGATTGTGCCTGATGACCTCGCCTGTACTTGGGTACACGGAACACAACAGAAGATAGGCGAGGTATTCAAAGACGCAGAGAAGAAAGCTCCCACACTGCTGTTCTTCGACGAATTCGATGCCATGGTTCCCAAACGCTCCGGTGACGAGGCAAACCAACACTATGACAGTGAGGTCAACGAGTTTCTCTGTATGCTCAACAATGCCTCCGAACGTGGTGTATATGTCCTTGCTGCCACCAACCATCCCGAACGCATCGACAAGGCTGTGCTACGGACAGGACGTATCGACGAGATGGTATATATTGACATGCCCGACAAGGAAGCCCGCAAGAGTCTGTTCTCTTTGGCACTCTCCAAGTTGCCTTCGGATGAGGGGATTGACATCAACAGACTGGCAGAACTGACTGAGGGTTACAACTGTAGCGACATCAGTTATATAGTGAGGTCAGCGGCAAGAAAGATGTTCAATGCCACTATCAAAGAAAAGACGGACGAGTACCAGCCTATCAGCCAGACGTTGCTCGAAGAAGTCATTTCCAAGAAGCGTCCTTCTGTCAGTGGCAGAGACTTGCGGGAATACGAGCGAGTGCGGAGTGAGTTCTCTCCAAAGGATGAGGGTTGTCGCCACGCCACTATAGGTTTTAGATGAATAATAATCAAAATTAGAAAGATATGAAAGAAAAAATTTTGGAAGCATTCAGAGACTTGGGTTTCAAGTTGGAAGAAGAGGAAGGCATGGGTTACTGTTTCAACTACGAGGGACTGAACCTGCTGTACATGTACAATGAGAACGATGAGGAGTTCCTCAACATTGCACTTCCCGGCATCGTTGAGGTGGAGGACGACAGAATGTTGCAGATTTGCGCCTTGTTGGAGAAGATAAACTCCACGTTGAAGTATGTCAAGACGTATATGCTTGGAAACAGCGTCTGGTTGTTCTACGAGCGTGAACTGTTTGGAGAGGAAGACCTTATGACCGTAATCTCACGCATGATACTTCACTTGGAGGCGGGCCTTGTCTTTGCTCGCAAGGCGATGGCTGAGATTGAGGAAACGATGACAAGCGATTCCTCTGATGATGACACTACAGACGAAGCAGAGGAAATCGTGGTAGAGGAAATTTCTGATGATGGTGACAACTAATACACAGGAGGTAAAGACTATGACAAAGAAAGAAATGATATTTGAGGCTATCGAGAGCCTCGGCTACAAGTCCCATGTGGATGATGACGGCGACATCTGCGTCCGCTTCCAGATGAAAAGCATCTTCTTTTTGACGGGTCAGGAGGAAGAGCAGTACATTTCGGCGATTCTTCCCCAGTTCTCTGAGGTGAACGAAGGAGAAGAGACCCTCACACTGGCTGTCTGCAATAAGGTGAGCCGTGAAGTAAAGCTTGCCAAGGTGTATATTGACCAGACATTGAAAAGCGTAACAGCCAGTTGCGATTTTTTCTACACCGACATGGAGAGCCTGAAAAACAACGTGGAGCATGTTCTGAACATCCTTGGCATGGTGCGTTCCGCATATCACAAGGCAAAAGCTGAATTCATGTAAATCATATAAGGTATGGCTATGAAGAAATGTATTATCCTATTTATGGTGGCCATATTAGCCTCATGTTCTGACACGCAACTGGCAGAGAGCATCGCAGATGTGAAAGAGTCTGAATTGGTCAAGGAGAATGCCACTGGCAGCGCAGAGATCAAGGCTCTTGTTGAAAGGGCACGCTGGGGTGACGGTCAGGCCTATCTGCAACTTGCAGACTGCTACAGGGACGGTATCGGTGTGAAAAAGAATTTCCTCGGGATGTTGGCTATGGTGGAACAAGCACGAGTCCATGGTGCCATTCATGACGAAATGGAATATGTGACAAAAATCCCCGAAGATAATGACATCAAACGTTGCTGCGACCTGATGGACAAAAGCTGTAGCCAACTGATAGAAGAGAAAGACAGTGTCATGGTGCAATTGGCTACAATCGACAGTCCCGATGTACTCGCTATGTATGGTGTCCTGTGTGTGGAAAGCGGTGATTCCATTCGTGGATTTGAAATCATAAGGGATGCCTCTGAACGTGGAAGTGATTTTGCGGCATTGCTGAACGCTTTGCTGGACTGGAAAGGAAATATTCAGCCCGATAAGATGAAGTTGGAACAGCTTGCTGAGAGAATTCCATTGGCGTATAAGCTGCTTGGCAAACTCAGTCTAAAGCCAGACGAAAACGGCATTGTTGATGAGAGAAAAGTCGCCTACTATTATATGAAGGCTGACGAACATGCGTTGCTCTCCCAGCGAGAAGCCAAATGGTTGCTCGCTTATCATAAAGATGTGAGCATTCCTGAGTTGACTGACAGTGATGTAAAGAGATTGAAGTCATTCATCTGTACCCCGGGTGAGAGAGTTGAAATCGTAGCAGATACAGTGAGTGTGGATAGTATAGAATTAGATAACCAATAAATGTTTGAAATGATGCAAAAAGTAAAGGACAAGCAAGAGATGAAGAAGACGCAGGTCTTCAATGTGATAATCCTCGACCGCAGCGGTTCGATGGAATGTATTCGTCAGGCTGCCGTTGAGGGTTTCAACGAGACCTTGGCAGGTATCAAGAAGGCTCAGGAGAAGTTTGTAGAGACACAAGACCATTTTGTGACATTGGTCACATTCTGTAGCTGTGAGACAAAGCACGTGTTTGACAAAACGCCTGTGGCGGATGCCCATCCGCTGAAGATGGAGGATTTCCAGCCCTGCTGCACCACACCGCTGTATGATGCCATGGGCATTACGCTCACCGCTATGCGCAAGCATGTCAAGGAGATTGAGGACAGCGTGGTGGTTGTGACCATCATCACCGACGGCATGGAGAATGCCTCGCACGAGTACAACGGCAAGACCATCAAGGAACTTGTGGAGCGTCTGCGTGGCGAGGGATGGACATTCACCTATATGGGTGCCAACCAGGATTCCGTGGAAGTTGCAATGAAACTGTCTATCCGCAACTCACGCAACTTTGCCTATAGTCATGAGGGTACACGTGCCTCGATGGGTAAGGACACCAGCACCCGCATGAACTTCTTCTCACGTCTCTCGTGCATGAAGATGCAGGAGGCAGACGGATGCGCAGCACCTATGTCGGCAGAGGAGCGGCACAACCTATATACCAGTATGGCAGACGAAGCTTTTGATGAGGAGGAAGGAAAATGAAGACTAAGATAACATCAATGAAAAGAGCTTTCATCCTGTTCTGGCATGGGTTGACCGCCCTCCTCGCTGGCATTGCTAACTGGTTCACGGTGATATTGGGCATGAGGGATGACTCCAAGTATGGCAAGATTCTCCGTCGAACGGTAGGTAGCTGTTTTGCGTTCCTGATGCTGTTGCTGGCCATAGCCGCAGGTTGGGATTTCTATCGTACAGCCTGCTATAGATTGGCGTTGGACAAGTATTATGATGACTCGTATTACGATACGCAGTACATCTCCCGAAATGTAACCTATTATACCTACTACGACGAGGATGGCTATCTGAAGACCTCTGACGGCAAGAAGACCATTACGGGAATCAAGTGGATAGCCAAGCCACTGGGTATGGACTC
>CANQSM010000012.1 GCA_947626525.1 uncultured Phocaeicola sp.
AAATGTCTATACCGGCATCGACCGCACCCGCAAACGGGCGGTCGGCGAAAACGTCATCGCACGGTTCGTCGGGCTGGACTTGTCACGTTCGGCACCGTTGTCGCTCACCCGCGACCTGTTCCTGTTCTCGTTCTATACGCGCGGCATGACATTCGTCGATATGGCCTACCTGCGGCGTGATAATATTCGCGACGGCAGGATTCGTTACGTCCGCCGCAAGACGGGACAGGAAATCGTTGTTCGCGTGGAGCCGGAGATGCAGCGCATCATCGAGCGGTATGCCGATGGGGAGCGTCCGTATGTATTTCCGATTCTGAAAGGAGAAAACCCCGAAAAAATATATGCAGAGTATCGGATAGCCGCCTCTTACCATAACCGGCTGTTGAAACGGTTATGTACGCTGGCGGATGTTCCGCAGCGGCTGTCGTTCTACACGGCCCGCCACAGTTGGGCGACGGTGGCACGCGACCATCAGGTACCCGTGTCGGTCATCAGTGCGGGCATGGGTCATACATCGGAACGCACAACGCGGATTTATCTGGCCATGTTGGAAAATTCGGTGATAGACAACGCAAATAAGGGAATCTTGGAGTCGCTGCGATGTGTTGTCTCTTTGTAAGAGATAACACAAATGGATGCACAAAAGTACGATAATAAATTTACCTGCCAAACAAAACAGATAAAAAATTCCTTAAAATTACCCCCCCCCAACCATAAATTACTGGTCTATAGGTATTTGATATATCAAAATACAAAAAAAGATAACGTATTATTACCTGTTTCGTAATTTTCATTCCGTTCATTTTTCTCTATCCGAAAAACAGAGTTTGTTGTACATCATGTTGTAAAAGTTGTACAAATTATAAGCTTGCGATATCGCACAATGAAGAAAATCAAGTCATTATAAAGTATGTGTTATCTCTTACAAAGAGACAACACAAAAGGAAGAGATAAAAACAATCGCGAATATGAAAATAGACAAATGGATATGGCTCCTATTTCCGCTCTGCGTGTGTCATGCCGGTTACGGGCAGGAACGTAAATCCGCTGATACGTTGAATTTACGGGTGCATTTCAGACAAGGCTACTCGCTCTTCGAACCCGCGCTGAACGAAAACGGCGTCCGTCTCGACCGTTTCATCGGTCGGCTACGGGAGTTGCGGGCGGACACGACCCGCCGCATCGAGAGCCTGACTTTCGAGGGTGTCGCGTCGCCCGAAGGCAATACCGCGATGAACCGCCGCCTCTCCGCACGCCGTGCGGAGAACATCCTCGCCTATATCCGGACGCGGCTCGAGCTGCCCGACTCGCTGGTGCGCGTCGTGTCGCTCGGCGTCGACTGGGAGGGTCTGACCGCACTGGTCGAGGCGTCGCGGATGCCCTACCGTGACGAGGTATTGCATATCCTGCATCACACGCCCGAGCGAACCTTCCGCGCCGGCAAGAACGTCGACGACCGCAAGCGCCGGCTGGAGACGCTGTGCGGCGGACGCGCGTGGCGGTATATGTACGAGCGTTTTTTCCCGGAATTGAGAAGTTCTGACGTACGTGCCGTCTGCCGGGTCGTATATCGCCCTGAACCGGTTGTCCGTCCGGAGGCGGGCGACACGGTCATTCCTGTTCATCGGGATTCGATCGTATCCGTTCAGTGCGATACGTCCTCTCTTGTTCCTCGTGAGCCGGTTGTGCCCGTTCCCTGCGATACGGTACGCACTTCCGATGTTGCGGTTCCGCCTTGTAAACCTTTCTATATGGCATTGAAAATCAACTTGCTATACGACGCGGCGCTCGTTCCGAATATCGGAGCGGAGTTCTACGCGGGGCGCGGCTGGACGGTCGGCGGCTCGTGGATGTACGCGTGGTGGAGCAGCGACAGGCGGCATCGCTATTGGCGGATTTACGGCGGGGAGCTGACCCTTCGCAAATATTTCGGGCGGCGGGCCGCAGAGAAGCCGCTTACGGGACACCATCTCGGCCTTTACGGCCAACTGTTCACCTACGATTTCGAGCTGGGCGGCCGCGGCTACATAGGCGGCAAGCCGGGCGGCACTTTGTGGGACCGAATGAACTACGCCGCCGGCGCGGAGTACGGCTATTCGTTGCCGATCGCGCGCCGGTTGAACCTCGATTTCACGCTGGGCATCGGCTATTGGGGCGGAGAGTACAAGGTATACGACCCCGAAGACGGCCATTATGTCTGGAAGGAAACCAAGCAACGTCATTGGTTCGGCCCCACGAAAGCGGAAATTTCGCTGGTATGGCTGCTCGGTCGCGGAAACCGCAATGAAAAGAAAGGAGGCGTACGATGAAAAAGTTGTTCGTCTGTCTGTTTGCAGCGCTTGCAGCCGCTTCGTGCGAACATAAGGAGTTGTGCTACGACCACATGCACTCGCTGTTGCAGCTGCAGGTGGTTTTCGATTGGACGCACGCTCCGGAAGCCTCTCCGGCATCCATGTCGCTCTATCTGTTTCCGGAGGAGGGCGGCGGGCCGATTCGCCATGAGTTCACGGATCCTGCGGGCGGTGAAATCCGCGCCACAGAGGGCCGTTACGGCGCCTTGTGCCTGAACAGCGACACGGAAGGCATCCGATACCGCAACACGGAGAAAATGGAGACGTTCGAGATCACGACGGAGACCGCGACGCTGATATCGGAGATCGCGCTGTTGGGCATCCGTGCCGACGGGGTGCCGAGGGCGGCGGGGACGGAGGAGGAGCGGGTCGCCGCGGCTCCCGGAATGGTCTGGCGCGACTCCCGTCGGGAGGTCTTCATCTCGGCCGGGGAACATCGGCTGACGCTCTATCCCTCGGCGGCGGTGGCCCTCTGCACGGTGGAGATACGCCATGTCGAGAACCTCGCGAATGTACAGGGTTTGAGCGCCTCGCTTTCGGGCATGGCGGGCGGCTACCTCGTCGGTGCGGGCAGGCCTGCGGACGAGCGGGTAACGATCCCTTTCGAACTGACGAAGAGCGACGCGACCACCCTTGCGGGCTCGGTGCAGACCTTCGGCCATTGCCCCTCGGAGCCGGCCGCGCACATGCTGACCGTCTATGCCGTGTTGAAGGACGGCCGGAAATGGTATTACACCTTCGACGTGACAGATCAAATCCATTCGGCCCCCGATCCGCTGCACATCCGCATCCAGCTGGACGGACTGCCGCTGCCGGAGGCGGCGAGCTCGGGCGGATTCCGGCCGACGGTGGAGGGGTGGCAGGACGTGTATATAGATATCGCGATGTAATTTACTAATATTCATTCATTTATTTAACAACTAAAATTATGGTATTATGAAAAAAATTCTGTTTTTACTCGCAGCAGCAGCGACATGCGCCGCCTGCTCGATGGACGAAACGACCGAGGTCGACCAAGGGTTGCCGATCGACTTCCGAACCGCAGTGGGAACGCGGGCAACGGAAATCACGACTTCCGATCTCGAAAAATTCAAAGTAGCGGCGTTCTATTCTGAGGAAGGCAATACCTTTTTCGAAGAAACGGAGATCGACATAACAGGAGACGGAAGCAGCAAAACTGGCGAGAGTACGTACTACTGGCCGTCGGACGACAGTGAGCTGATTTTCTATGCTTATGCTCCTACAGATCTCTCCTCTAAGGGTGGAAAAATAACCATGACGGACAAATCAAGCAGCACGATTGAATATACGCCAGCCACTGATATAACGAATCAAATAGACCTTATCGCGGTTACGGCCACGGGCAAAAGATCGGTGGACGAGGAAACTGGCGTGCAGCTGACCTTCCAACACGCGTTGTCGCAGATCGAGGTACAGGCCGACTACGCCAACGCAGAAAGTGATGGGAAATACACCATTGAGGTAGCCGGCGTCAGAATCGGGAATGTCTCTGGCTTCGCAACATACACATTCAGCGAAAGCGCAGGTTACGGATCGTGGAGCTCTGAAGCAGACACGAAGAACTATGATGTGGAGTACACGGATTCCCCCGTATCTCTGGATGCAACAGCCAAATCGATCATGGGAAGCGAATCTTCCGCAACTACTAACGGCACGTGGATGCTTATTCCCCAGACCCTCACAGCATGGGAAGGTACCTCCGAAAATACAGGAACGTATTTGGCCGCATATATTAAAATTACGACTAAAGAGGGTCACGAAGTATATCCTGCAACAGAAGATAGTGAATACGGCTGGGCAGCCGTTGGAATCGACACGGAGTGGGAACCGAACCATAAATACACCTATACGCTGCACTTCACGGACGACAGCGCCGGCAATATCCCTCCCGACCCCGAGGATAATCCTGATGCCGGAAAGCCCGTTCTGGGAGCCCCGATCAAGTTCACGGTTACGGTCGATAGTTGGAATACCGAGGGCGGAGAAATAGATGTACCAGAAACAGAATAAAACGCCGCTCCGAGGGGCATCGATTCCTCGGAAAAATTCGCCCGCGGCGGGTTGAATGTCCCGCCGCGGGTACAAAAAATATCGAAAAACGTGTATTATGAAAAAGAAAAAACTGTTTCGCAGAATAAACCGCCTCGGAACGTTGTGTGCGCTTTCCGGTGTGCTGGTGTTAGCCGCCTGTACCGAAGAGGCGGCGACAGAATCGCAGGCGGACGGCGCGGCGATCCGTTTCGATGTCGGGTTGTCTGAAACGTGGGAATCGGGCGGCTTCGCGCCTTCGGCGGCGCCAGCGGCGATGTCGTCGGTGAAATGCCCCGACACGCGGACGGGGCACGGCACGGAGAGTTCGGACGGTTCGGGGGCATCGGCCCGGCGGAGCACGGCTTCGAACATGACCGTTACGGTCATCGACGGCCTCCCTCCGCGTACCAAGGCCGCCTGCCCGAGGACGCGGGGAGCAAAAAAGGTCGGAAACAATGCGGATAATGGGGAGATGACGTTTGACGAGGCGTTCGGTGGCATGGAGGGATTCGGGGTGTTGGGCTATGCTTGCGATGAGGGCGAAAGTAATTGGTGGACATATATAACAAACACCCAAATCACTGAAAATGGGGGCTACTGGGGGGCCGCCGAGGGACAGGCCTGCAACTGGCCCGGAACATGGAGGAATTGCCGAATGCGTTTCTTCGCCTACGCGCCCTATGACAAATATGCCGACGCCTCGACGTTGGAGCAAAATACCGACGGAAATCTGACAATCAAAATCCCCTATGAGACTCCTGTGTCCGCCGATGATCAAAAGGAGTTTCTCGTGGCCGCCACCGAGGCCTACGAGAGTGAAAACTACCCGGAGGAGGTGCAGCTCAACTTCACGCACACGCTTACGGCCGTGCGATTCGTATTCACCTTCACAGAGAGAAACATAGATGTAGATAATGTTAAGGTTTCCAAAATCGAATTCAATGGGTACGCTAACGGCACGTATTGTGGCACGTATGATAATGTGACGGGAGAAAAGCTTGCGGAGGAGTGGAATAAGCTAGAAGTCAACACACTTACGCTGGAGATCAGCAATGGAAAGATGAATGGGAAGGAGAATGGTGAGGGTCACATGGAATGGTATTGGCCGGAGGGGCTCAATTGGAAAGATTACGCCCCGGAGGATTTCTTCTTAATGATACCCCAGATTCCGCCGTCTAATAACTCAGTCACAATATATTTTAACAACGACGACACATATATCACCGTTGACCTCCCCACCATCGAGGATGCGTGGCAGCCCAACACAACCGTTATCTACCACTTGAGTGTATCTCTTGAGACATTAAATGGCGAGCTCTAATCTCACGGATAATACGAACTTCAAATAGTTCTCCCGATTCACGACATGGAAAGAGCAAAAGAGATAGCTTCAAAAAATTAAATCCGGCAGATTGAAGGAGGTATTAAGCGTTAATCGAATATGTTATCCACCAGACTGAGGGCATCGTCTATCTTCTTGTTGACGATTTTGGCATATATCCGGGTAGTCTGGACATGGGTGTGGCCGAGCGTGAGCAGTATCGTGCGAAGGTATGTCGGCGGGTGTGGAAGTTCACGTTCTTGAAACAGATGGCCATATCTGTTACTCTCATACTCACGAATTAAAAAGGTCGTCCATCGTTACCTCGCTGTGAACAATGCTGTGGCTTTTAACATTGGCAACACCGTATGTGGTTATAAATGTGTGAACCAAAGTCTTGTTCGTCTTGGTCATCTCTCTGAACAGACTTGAACGCTCTCGTAACTGACGCTCGTATTCAGGTTTGATGCGGTATGCGCCAACACTGATACACGACCTGAGTCGCGATGGTTGCTCCACCACTCCTCATCATGTGAAAGATTATCGGCAAGAAACCGAAAATAGAACAGCGAAAAGAAATCGGTAAGTCTGAACAGCCAAGAACAAAAAACCACAAATCTGAATTTATCTCCGATAAAATGGCGGATAAGTTCAGATTTGTGGTTAAGCGTACTTCCAGAGTCTTTACTGCGTTACGAAGACTCTCCAACTTCCCTCTTTTTCTCCGCGCTCTACATACTTCTTGGAAATCCTCACCCCATTATAAAAAGAAAAAATACAGTTTTTTATAAAAAAAAGCTCCTTTTTTGTTTGTTTGTATCTAAAAAAGCTATATATTTGCCACGTCAAATTCGATAAACATGAGATTTACAGTCAATACATATTGGTGGTGGCGTCGCTTACAGCTCAAAAGGTCGTAAGGGAGTCAAGCCACATGTATACTTATTTAAGGAACAAGATATAGCAGAAGGGCTGTCGTACTTACGACAGCCCTTTTTGTTTTTAATCAGAAAAAACATACAAAACCATAAGATAATGAAAACATTTCAAGTAAACGAAGAAGGTTATTATGGAGAATTCGGCGGTGCATATATTCCGGAAATTTTGTACCAATGTGTCGAAAACTTAAAGAATGCCTATCTAAAAGTATTGGAAAGCGAGGATTTCAAACAGGAATTCAACCAGTTGTTGCGTGATTACGTAGGACGCCCCTCCCCTCTTTATCAGGCAAAACGCCTATCCGAACGATACGGATGCAAAATATACCTGAAAAGAGAAGACCTGAACCACACCGGGGCACACAAAATCAATAATACCATCGGACAGATCCTGCTTGCCCGCCGAATGGGCAAAACGCGTATCATTGCCGAAACCGGTGCCGGACAACACGGAGTCGCCACAGCCACCGTATGCGCATTGATGAATATGAAATGCGTGGTATATATGGGTAAGACAGATGTGGAAAGACAACATATCAACGTAGAAAAGATGAAAATGCTGGGAGCTACCGTCCGTCCTGTGACATCCGGCAACATGACACTGAAAGACGCGACCAATGAAGCTATCCGCGACTGGTGTTGCCATCCTTCCGACACGTACTACATTATAGGTTCAACAGTCGGCCCGCATCCTTATCCGGATATGGTAGCCCGCCTGCAAAGCGTCATCAGTGAAGAAATCAAAAGGCAGTTACAAGAACAAGAGGGAAGGGACTACCCTGACTACTTGATGGCCTGTGTAGGAGGAGGAAGCAACGCGGCAGGAACCATATATCATTATCTGGATGACAAGCGGGTAAAAATCGTCTTGGCCGAGGCAGGTGGCTTAGGTATCGACACGCCGATGTCCGCGGCTACCATCCAATTGGGAAAACTTGGAATTATCCATGGAGCACGCACTTTAGTCATGCAGGATGAAAACGGGCAAATCCTGGAGCCTTATTCCATCTCCGCGGGATTGGATTACCCGGGAATCGGTCCCCTTCATGCCAACCTGGCTAGTACCAAACGGGCTAAAATACTGGCAATTAATGATAATGAAGCTCTCCAAGCAGCTTTCGAGCTGACACGTCTCGAAGGAATTATTCCGGCATTGGAATCGGCCCACGCCTTGGGAGCCTTGGCAAAAATACACTTTAAACCGACAGATGTGGTAGTCCTGACCGTCTCGGGACGAGGAGACAAAGATATCGAAACTTATTTGAACAATATTCCTAAAGCATAATATCCAAATGAAACAGTTTACTTATCATACCATTCATAAAAACATTTTAGGCGACCTGCACACTCCCGTAAGTACCTATCTGAAAGTACGTGATATCTTCCCTCAGAGCGCACTGATGGAAAGCTCCGACTATCATGGCAGCGAGAACAACCGTTCTTTCATCGGATTACGTCCTTTGGCCAACATCGCCATCAATCATGGCAAAGCCACCTTCACTTTTCCTGATGGCAGCATTCGGGAAGCAGCTATCACGGAAACTTACCGGGTCGACAACGCTATCAACGATTTTTTGGCTCATTTCAAAGTCACAGGTGAATATAACAACTACTGCGGACTTTATGGCTATACAGCATACAATGCAGTCCGCTATTTCGAACATATTCCGGTCGCAGACAGCAAAGACACGAAAAACGACGCACCGGACATGCTCTATATCCTCTACAAATACCTCATTGTCTTCAACGACTTCAAAAATGAGATGATGATGTTGGAAATGGTTGAGGAAGGAGAGGCAAATCACTTGGAAACCATTGAAAAGGCAATCCGAAACCGCAATTTCCGCACTTACGACTTCCATGCAGTCGGGCCTGTCACAAGCCTGCAGACAGACGAACAGCACAAAGCGAATATTCGCAAAGGCATTGCACATTGCCTGCGCGGTGATGTTTTCCAAATTGTACTTTCCCGACGTTTCATCCAACCGTTCATCGGGGACGATTTCAAATTATACCGCGCGCTTCGGAGCATCAACCCGTCTCCCTATCTCTTCTATTTCGATTTCGGAGGATTTCGCATTTTCGGTTCTTCTCCCGAAACACACTGCCGGATTGAAGGGAATAAAGTGTATATCGACCCGATAGCCGGAACCACCAAACGCACAGGAGACCCTCAAAAGGATTTGGAACTGGCCGCCGCACTGCTGGCAGACCCTAAAGAGAATGCGGAGCACGTCATGCTGGTTGACCTGGCACGCAATGATCTAAGCCGCAACTGTTATCATGTAACAGTTGAATTTTATAAAGAAACGCAATTCTATAGCCACGTCATCCATCTGGTAAGCCGGGTCAGCGGTGAATTGAACAAAGAGGCCAATCCTATCAAAACATTTATTGACACATTTCCTGCAGGAACATTGTCCGGTGCTCCCAAAGTAAAAGCCATGCAACTAATCAACCAATACGAGCCCCATAGCCGCGGAGCCTATGGAGGATGTATTGGATTCATCGGCCTCAACGGGAACCTGAATCAGGCCATCACCATCCGTACTTTCGTGAGCCGAAACAACGAGCTATGGTTTCAAGCAGGGGGCGGCATCACAGCAAAAAGTAATGAAGAAAATGAACTGCAAGAAGTCAACAATAAATTGGGAGCATTAAAAAAAGCCATCAACATGGCCGAAAAAATGTAAATCGTACCACTAAAACATGGCATCATGAAAGCAATTATCATTGACAATTACGACTCTTTCACTTATAACCTGTATCACCTCTTGAAAGAACTGGGAGCAGATACCGAAGTCGTGCGTAACGATCAATTCGAGTTAAACGAACTGGAAAAATATGACAAAATCATTCTCTCTCCCGGACCAGGAATTCCCTCCGAAGCGGGCCTCTTATTAAAGGTCATCCAAACTTATGCCGGTAAGAAACCGATATTAGGAGTATGTCTGGGACATCAGGCCATCGGAGAAGCTTTCGGAGCACATCTGACCAATCTAAAAGAGGTGTTCCATGGTGTACAAAGCATTATAGAACAACGAGGGAACGATTATCTGTTCCATAACCTGAATCACGAATTCGCAGTAGGACGCTACCATTCATGGATAGTAGACGACAAGGATTTGCCTGATTGCCTGCAAATCACGGCATTTAGTAAAGAAGGGCAGATTATGGCACTGAGGCATACGCAATATGACATCCGGGGAATCCAATTTCATCCGGAATCCATACTGACTCCGGATGGAAAAACAATCATTGCCAACTGGCTGGAGCAATAGACTCATCCGTATCGGACAATCACCGAAGAGAAATATCATCATCAGAACAAACAATAAAAAGATAAAATCAATGAAAGCCATATTAACCAGGCTCTTCAACCATGAGGAGCTAAAACAGGAAGAGACAAAAGAGTTACTTTTGAATATCACTAAAGAGAAATATCCGGAAGTACAAATAGCGGCCCTACTGACCGTTTTCCAGATGCGCGGCATCACCGTAGAAGAACTGATAGGATTCCGGGAAGCTTTGATGACGACAAGAGTCCCTGTCAACCTAACGGCATATCACCCTATCGATATCGTAGGAACAGGAGGAGATGGAAAAAATACATTCAATATTTCCACGTGTGCCTGTTTTGTAGTAGCCGGTGCCGGATACAATGTAGCCAAACATGGAAATTACGGGGCGACTTCTATCAGTGGAGCCAGCAACGTAATGGAATTACACGGAGTGAAATTCACGAACAGACAGGAAAAGCTGCTCCGTTCAATGGATGAATGTCATATGGTTTACATGCATGCTCCATTGTTCAATCCTGCCATGAAATTTGTGGGAAATGTACGCAAATCCTTACAGGTACGCACCATATTCAATCTATTGGGACCACTTGTCAACCCTTGTCTTCCATCCTATCAATTGCTTGGAGTCGCCGATCTGAACCAAATGCGCCTGTACACCAATGTATTTCAGAAATTAGGTATCGGCTTCGCTGTCGTAAACAGTCTGGACGGGTACGACGAGATTTCACTCACGGGAGTCTTTAAAGTCACCACCACCCATTACGAACAGGTATATAAACCGGAAGATCTGGGCATGTTCGCTGCCCGACAGGAAGAATTGTATGGAGGTAGCAGTATGGAAGAAGCAGCCCGAATATTTGATAATGTACTGGAAAACAAAGCGACTCGCGCACAGACGGATTGCGTGCTGATCAATGCGGCTTTCGCCATACAGGCCATAGAGCCGGCAAAAAGTATCGAAGAATGTGTCGCGATTGCACGGCAATCACTGGAAAGCGGCCAGGCCTTGAGAACATTACAAAGATTTATAGAAATCAATCAGTAAAACAAGCAGGAAATGGATATATTGGAAGACATCATCGCCTACAAACGGAAAGAAATAATACAGCAAAAACAAGCATTCAGTATGGAATTGCTGGAAGAATTAGTTGAAGAGGAAGAACGCCCGACACTAAGCATGAGCCAAAGCCTCCGGCAGTCACCTTTCGGCATTATAGCAGAGTTCAAACGGAAATCACCGTCAAAAGGCTGGATTAAAGAAAATGGATCACCCGAAGACATCCCTGTACAATATGCCACAAACGGAGCTTCCGCCCTTTCAATCCTCACAGACGAATATTTCTTCGGAGGGAATCTGAAATTCATCAAGATGGCCCGCCCGCTGGTTCAATGTCCCATACTACGAAAAGATTTTATCATCGATTCCTATCAGCTTTATCAGGCAAAGGCAGTAGGAGCCGACGCCATTCTTCTCATCGCGGCAGCACTGACAACCGATGAATGCAAATATCTGGCAGCCAAAGCACATGAACTATCCTTGGAAGTACTATTGGAAATCCATAATGAGAAAGAACTGGAGTATATAAATAAAGATATAGACATGATAGGAATCAATAACCGGAATCTAGGTACTTTCCATACAGAGGTGGAAAACTCATTCCGCCTTGCGGAAATATTGCCGAAAGATAAACCGCTCATCTCTGAAAGCGGCATTTCCCAACCCGAAACAATCAGGCAGCTGAGACAGGCGGGATTCAAAGGTTTTCTCATAGGAGAAGCGTTCATGAAAACGCCTGTTCCGGGAGAAACATTACAAAACTTTATCCGGGCCCTACAATGATAGTGAAAGTATGTGGCATGCGCGAAGCCGAGAACATCCGTGCCATAGAGCATTTGGGTATCCAGTGGATGGGATTCATCTTCTATCCTCCTTCCCCACGCTATGTCGATAGGAAACCGGACTATTTACCGGCATCAGTGCAATGCGCGGGGGTATTTGTCAACGATACGACCGAAAACATTATTCGGCATACTTTCGATTTCGATTTGGACATCGTACAACTTCACGGAACAGAAACGCCCGAGTTCTGCCGGACATTGCTCAATCTGTTGCGTACAAAAGGAAAAGAGATCGTACTCGTCAAAGCGTTTTCGGTCGCAGAGGAAATCCAGCTAAAACAAACCGCAGCCTATCAACCTTATTGCCGGTATTTCCTCTTCGACACTCCCTGCCGAGGATACGGAGGGTCAGGAGAAGCCTTCAATTGGGAACTCCTCTCGGCTTATGAGGGAAACACTCCTTTTTTACTAAGTGGAGGCATTTCCTGTCATCACCTTCCGGCGCTAAAGCAATTCAAGCACCCGCAATGGACCGGAATCGACCTGAACAGCGGTTTTGAGATACGTCCCGCTTACAAAGACGTTTCACTTTTACGGAAATTCATACAAGAAATAAACAAATCATAACAGACATGAACAGAATTAACCAATTATTCAGCAGACAAAAAAACAACATTCTTTCTATCTATTTCTGTGCAGGACACCCAACTTTGACAGGAACGGCAGACACCCTCAAAGCCCTCGAAAAAAATGGTGTCCAAATGATTGAAATAGGTATTCCCTTCAGCGACCCGATGGCAGACGGCCCTGTAATCCAAGAAGCGTCAACAAAAGCCCTGCACAATGGCATGAAACTCAGCCTGCTGTTCGAACAGTTGAAAAACATTCGTGAAGAAGTCAGCATTCCCTTGATTCTCATGGGATATCTAAATCCGATTATGTGTTACGGCTTTGAAAATTTTTGCCGGTCATGCGAAAAATGCGATATAGACGGAGTCATCATTCCGGACCTTCCTTTCAAAGATTATATGGACAGCTATAAAGAAATAGCCGACCGCCACAAGCTGAAAATCATCATGCTCATCACTCCGGAAACTAATGAACAACGTATCCGCTTCATCGATGAGCACACTGACGGTTTCATATACATGGTATCATCCGCCGCCACGACCGGAGCCCAGAAAGATTTCAATGAACACAAACAAGCCTATTTCAAACGCATCGAAGCCATGAAGCTTCGTAACCCTCGCATGATAGGATTCGGCGTTTCCAACAAACAAACATACGAAGCGGCATGCGCTCATGCCTCAGGAGCCATTATAGGAAGCAGGTTTGTCACATTATTAGAAAAAGAAAAGAATGCGGAAAAAGCAATTTGCCAACTCATAAAAGAACTAAAAGAGTAAATACGCTTGGCATTTCAAACAAAATGTTATTTTTTAGTCCGTTTTTAGCATATTTACAGATTAATTGCTATCTTTGTGCCAAATTCCAAAAAGGAAGTCCTATGTTATTGAGAAAATATCCTTCCGTTTTGCTTATTTATACAGGAGGAACAATTGGTATGATCCAGAATCCGGAAACGGGTGCTTTGGAAACATTCAATTTCGACCACCTGCAAAATCATGTGCCCGAACTGAAACGCTTCAATTATCATATCAGCACCTATCAGTTCAATCCTCCCATCGACTCTTCGGATATGGAACCCACATTTTGGGCCAAGATTATCAAAATTATCCATTATAATTATGACAGATATGACGGTTTTGTCATTCTACATGGTACAGATACGATGTCATACACCGCTTCCGCATTAAGTTTTATGCTGGAGAATCTGACCAAACCGGTGATTCTGACGGGTAGCCAGCTTCCCATCGGCATGCTTCGTACCGACGGAAAGGAGAATCTCATTACAGCTATAGAAATCGCTGCGGCCAAGCATGCCGACGGAACCCCTATCGTGCCGGAAGTATGCATCTTTTTCGACAATCTGTTAATGCGAGGGAACCGCACGACAAAAATCAATGTAGAACATTTTGATGCTTTCAAATCATACAACTATCCGATATTGGCCAATGCCGGGATTCACATCAATTACATAGAAGACCGCATTCGTAAGCCGGACTATTCCATTCCTCTCAAACCCCACTATTTGTTCGATACAAATGTTATGGTACTAACCCTCTTCCCTGGTATCCAGGAAAATTTAGTATCACAAATACTCAATGTGCCCGGTTTGAAAGCTGTGGTATTAAAAACATTCGGATCCGGAAACGCCCCACGAAAAGAGTGGCTTGTCAGACTTTTAAAAGACGCCATAAAAAGAGGATTGGTAATAGTCAACATCAGCCAATGTCCGGCTGGTGCCGTAGAAATGGAACGTTATGAAACCGGTATCCATCTGCTGGAAGCCGGAGTGGTAAGCGGACATGACAGCACGGTTGAGTCTGCCATTACCAAACTTATGTTCCTATTGGGACACGGAATGAGTCCTCAAGAAGTACGGTACAGAATGAATAATCCCATTTGCGGAGAAATCACTCTATAAACGAACTTTTCCGTTTTTCTGCGAGAACGCCTTTGATTCGGTTCAGTAATTTACACTCCATGTCAGCACAAATTCCGGCTCCAACCGATAGAAAACGGTGTAATCATTTTTTTCTGCCGTCTTATACTCATAAGCCTTCATGGTTCCCTCCTGCCCTATAGAAAAGGGCAGGATCTGAAGGTGTTCTTTCAAATCCACTTCCTCCTGTCCCAATAATTTAAACAGCGTTTCTTTGGCGCTCCAATGCAAAAGAAGCGCGTAGATTTCATCCCCTTCCGCATACTCATCTTCACGCATAAACCGTTCTTTCACCTTCATCACCCTCGTAGCGTACCGTTCAATATCAATGCCCACTTCGTGCAGAGGATGAAGCGCTACGGCCACATATCCATTCGTATGGGACACGCTGATACGGCAGGAACTATCCTTAAGATAAGGTTTACCAGACGGGCAATAAGCTATTTCATATTCCTTTTCCGACAAATAAGACAACAACACCCTGACAGCCAACCATTCCTTACGTCTATTCTCATTGGAAAAGCGCTGTATGGACTCTTGCATGCATACATCTCCATGCGGCATAAGCAAAGCCAACTCCTCCAACGTCTCATCCGCCTTCCAGATACCCCAGCGGAAACTCTCCTTTTCATAAGTTTTATATATAGGCATCTTTTCCAGACTTACTTATCCGTTTGTTCCGCGCCTTCTTCCCCGGAAGCCTCCTCTTTCCGGATTACCAATTTTATCTTCAAGATACGGCGGGCATCCATTTCCAACACCTCAAAAGAGTAGTTTTTAAACACCAGTTTCTCATGCAACTTCGGAAACTCGCCTTTTATTTCCAATAAGAGTCCGGCCAGCGTATCCGCTTCACCCACCGTGGTATCGAACTCCGCCCCGTCAATCTTCAGCACCTTATAAAAATCGCTCAAAAGAGTCTTTGCCTCAAAAATGTAGGTCTGTTCATCCAATTTCACATACGAGCGTTCTTCCTCATCGTACTCATCATTGATCTCGCCTACAATTTCTTCTATGATATCTTCCATCGTAACCAAACCGGACGTCCCTCCAAATTCATCCACAACAATAGCGATATGCACCTTATTCGTTTGAAAATCACGCAACAGGTCATCAATCTTTTTGGTTTCCGGAACAAAATAAGGCGGACGAATCAATGACTGCCAGCGAAAGTTATTTCCTTTATTCAGATGCGGAAGCAAATCTTTTATATACAGCACACCCTTTATATTGTCCCTCGAGCCTGAATAGACAGGAATACGGGAATAAGCATTCTCAATAATGCACTGCAAAACCTCCTGATAAGTGGCTTTCACATCCAAATCAACCATATCCATCCGGGAAGTCATAACCTCCTTAGCGGTCTCATCCCCAAAACGGATGATCCCTTTCAGCATATTCTGTTCTTCGGATATATCATTCTTATCAGTCAATTCCAATGCCTGAGACAACTCATCCACTGAAATATTATAATTCTCTTTGGCTACCATTTTGTTGGCTATCACGGTAGAATGTACCAATAATGAAGAGATGGGATAAAATATCTTTCTGAAAAACAAAATACCGGACGAAGCCATCCGGCAAAACTTCAACGTGTGCTGAGCCGAATATATTTTAGGCATGATTTCTCCAAACAACAGCAACAGAAACGTCAGAATAACCGTAATAACCAAAAATTCCAAAATCACCGAATTCCCGAAATCAATCACGCTGACAAAAAAATAATTGCACAACATGATAATGGTTACATTCACAAAATTATTCGCGATTAAGATAGTAGCCAGCAAACGTTCCGAATCTTCCAAAAGAAGCCGTATTTTTTTATCACTTGCCGTATTGCCCTGTTCTATCTCATTCCGGTCATTCGGATTCAGAGAAAAGAAAGCTATTTCCGATGCTGAAACAAAACCCGATACTATCAGAAGGAAAGCGGCTAAAAGTATGGCAACCAACGCTCCAAAATCAGGAGGAGTTACCGTAACACCATCAAATGAACCTGCCAACTGGCATAAAAACGAATCAGGATCCAAGTATTTGCAATTTAGTTAAACAATCAATTCCATATCTTCTGTCCGGAAAGACCTGAACGTTCCGGACAGAACACTATTTTATATCAAAAAGGCAAATCATCCGAAGTGTCATTATTTGCAGCAGTCCCCTGGGCCACTGGCTGCTGGGGCGCAGGCTGCTGAGAAGGAGCGGTTCCTCTGGAAGACAGCATCTCCATATTCTCCGCATAAATTTCAACTATATAGCGTCTTTGTCCATTCTGATCATCATAACTGCGCGGTTTCAATTTGCCCTCAATATACAACCTGTCGCCTTTATGCACATACCGTTCGGCAATATCGGCCAAACCGCGCCATAACACTATGTTATGCCAATCAGTCCGTTCGGGCACTTGTGTGCCATTCTGCAATGTATAACCTCTCTCGGTGGTAGCCAAAGGAAAAGTAGCCACAGACACACCGGTATCCAAATGCCTTACTTCAGGCTCCTTGCCGACATTACCTATTAATATTACTTTATTTACTGACATATTCTTACAATTAATTAAATTTTTGCCTCAAAGATAATGATATTTGTTATAGGACACAAACAAACTTCCAAATAATTCAAAAAATCGGTCTTATCTCATACAATGCCCTCCTCCTCCAGAAACTGGTGGATTAAACGGGGCACGGCATACCGCTCCAGTTCCGCTACCGGAATTTTTACAAATCCGGAGAACGACCGGGTTTCCTCAGGAAGAAGCACCTCATAAAAGTTTGCATAGATAATGCGATGCGAAAGAACATGTTTCACCCCACGCTTCACACAGCGGAACACCGGTTTGTCTTCCTCCGCCAAAAAGGCCCTGACACCTTCACAAGCATAGAACTCCTCTTCTCCCATATCTCCGGATGTTTCCAGCAAGGGAAGCTCATAAAGATTCTTCCAGATATCCCGGCCATCCCTCCTATTTATAAAGGTGAACGCACCAGCGCGAACATATATGTAATTAAAATACCGATTGGTGACCTTAGTCTTATGCTGTTTGACCGGCAACAGTTCCACTTTCCCGTTTTTACGCGCCATGCAACTTTCAGCCAAAGGACAAAACAAACAATCCGGAGAAACCGGCGTACACTGTAACGCTCCAAAATCCATAATGGCCTGATTATATAAACCTGGACGCCGCTTGTCGAGTAACTCCTGAGCCAGCGCGGCAAACAATTTCACCCCTTCCCTGCTGTCAATGGGCGTATCAATCCCCATCCAGCGGGAAAGTACCCTGTACACATTCCCATCCACTACCGCATAAGGAAGATGATAGGCAAACGAACAAATAGCCGCCGCCGTGTAATCCCCTACCCCCTTTAAAGCCCTGACTTCCTCGTAGGTCTTCGGGAACTCTCCCATTTCCGCAATACGTTTGGCCGCCTCGTGCAGATTGCGCGCCCTGGAATAATATCCCAGTCCCTGCCAGAGTTTCATCACTTCATCTTCATCCGCCGCAGCCAGCATCTCCACTTTGGGATAATGTTCCATAAAACGCATGAAATACTCATATCCCTGCACCACCCTCGTCTGCTGCAAAATAATTTCCGAAATCCATATACGGTACGGATCTTCCGTATTTCTCCAAGGTAAATCACGCTTGTTCAGCTCGTACCAATCTATCAATATATCGCCAAAATTCTCAGCCATTCATGAAGTTTCTACCGTTCCGGAATGCAAAAGTAGCCAAGAATACGATATCCGGAATGTTTTTTTTCAAAAATGTTCTGAATATATTTTCAAGAGATGAATAAAAGCTATATATTTGCAGACCAAAATATTAAGAACAAACGTATAACAATAATTACTATCAAAAATGACTAAAGCTGATATTGTAAACGAAATTTCAAAGAGAACCGGCGTGGATAAAACCACTGTCCTTGCAACTGTTGAAGCTTTTATGGACACTGTAAAAGATTCATTGTCAAAAGAAGATAACGTATATCTTCGTGGATTCGGTAGTTTCATAGTTAAGAAAAGAGCACAGAAAACAGCTCGTAACATCTCTAGAAACACTACCATCATTATACCTGAGCATAATGTTCCGGCCTTTAAACCGGCTAAAACATTTACCATTCAGGTAAAGAAATAAAAGAGTATTAACCTATAAAAAATTGGAGCTATGCCAAGCGGAAAGAAAAAGAAAAGACATAAAATGTCTACCCACAAACGTAAAAAAAGACTAAGAAAGAACAGACATAAAAGCAAATAAACCTTTTTAGTCTGTTACGACTGAAATAAAGAACAAACTTGCAAAGCAGAAAGTCTTTCGGGTTTGTTCTTTGTTTCTCTGAGGTTTTCCATTAAAGAACAGAAAATGACAAGCGAATTAGTAGTAGACGTACAACCCAAGGAGATTTCCATCGCGCTTCTCGAAGATAAGAATCTGGTGGAATTCCAACAAGAAGGAAGAAGTGCTTCCTTTTCTGTGGGCAACATCTATTTAGGCCGCGTCAAAAAGTTGATGCCCGGCTTGAATGCGTGTTTTGTGGATGTCGGTCATGAACGCGATGCATTCCTGCATTATTTGGATCTGGGACCTCAATTTCACTCTTATCAGAAGTATCTGAAACAGGTTTTAAGCAACCGCAAAAAACTGTATCCTATTTCTAAAGCGACCTCACTTCCCGACATAGACAAAGAAGGAAGCATCTCCAACATACTCCAAAGCGGACAGGAAGTGATGGTGCAAATCGTTAAGGAACCTATCTCTACCAAAGGACCAAGACTGACATGCGAATTGTCATTTGCCGGAAGATACCTTGTATTAATGCCTTTTAATGATAAGGTTTCCGTTTCTCAAAAAATTAAATCAAGTGAAGAGCGCACTCGCCTGAAGCAACTGCTGCAAAGTATCAAGCCGAAGAATTTCGGTATCATTGTCCGCACGGTAGCCGAAGGCAAAAGAGTGGCCGAGCTTGACGCGGAACTTAAAGTACTGTTGAAACATTGGGAAGAAAGCATAACCAAAGTACAAAAGGCTACCAAACTACCTGCACTGGCATACGAAGAAACCAGCCGTACGGTAGCGTTGCTACGCGACTTATTCAGCCCGTCGTTCGAAAACATTCATATCAACGATGAAACGGTGTTTAATGAGGTAAAAGATTATGTAACCCTTATTGCCCCGAACAGGGCAAACATCGTCAAACTGTATACCGGCAAACTTCCCATTTTCGATAATTTTGCTATCACCAAGCAAATCAAGTCATCATTCGGTAAAACCATTTCTTACAAAAACGGAGCCTACCTAATCATCGAGCACACAGAAGCACTCCATGTGGTGGATGTGAACAGCGGCAACCGTTCCAAATCCAATACCGGACAAGAGGCCAATGCACTTGACGTCAATCTGGGAGCTGCCGATGAATTGGCACGCCAGCTTCGCTTGCGTGATATGGGAGGAATTATCGTAGTGGATTTCATTGATATGAATTTAGCGGAAAACCGTCAAAAGCTCTATGAGCGCATGTGCCAGAACATGCAGAAAGACAGGGCCAAACATAACATCCTGCCGCTAAGCAAATTCGGACTAATGCAAATCACCCGCCAACGGGTACGCCCTGCCATGGACGTCAATACGGCCGAGACCTGCCCCACCTGTTTCGGAAAAGGTACGATCAAACCATCCATTCTTTTCACGGATACACTGGAGAGTAAAATTGATTACTTAGTCAATAAAATAGGAATTAAGAGGTTCACGCTGCACATTCATCCGTATATAGCCGCCTATGTCAATCAGGGATTCTTTTCTCTGAAACGGCAATGGCAAATGAAATACGGATTCGGAATAAAAGTTATTCCAAGTCAAAAACTCGCCTTTCTGCAATATGAGTTTTACGACCCGAAAGGTGAAGAAATAGACATGAAGGAAGAAATCGAAATCAAATAACAAAAGGAGGTTGCCGGATATTGAATGGCAACCTCCTTTTGTCTTATCCATGTCCTGTCCGCAGAAATCAATCTGTATGGAAAACCTCTTCCATATCAGCCCACCATTCTCCTTCGGCGCGTGTCTCCAACGGTTGCTGGCATGGCATGCAATACGTCCACCAACGCTGCGTCTCCGGATCGGCAGCCATCTTGGCCATATCTGCCGCATAATCGTTACCGATGTACTCATAGTAGCTAAACAGATAACCGTCCTTGTAATAAATACTGTAATTACGCAAATTACATTCATGAATGGTTTTCAAAACCGACGGCCATACCGCCGCATGTAACCTTTTGTACTCCTCCAGTTTTCCGGGAGCCACTTTAATAACACTTCCGTATCGTTTCATGGTATCTTTATTTTATTGCGTTAAACAATGCTTCCACATTCTCCGGTTTGGTGTCTACCAGGATAGCCTCATGACTGGGCGAAATAATCAGTCCTGTAGGAAATATCTCTTTCAGTTCACGCACTTTGAACGAAACCTCCTCCGGCGTTCCGTTCACCATCAGGTACTGGGCATCCACCCCTCCGCAAAAAGAGACTTTCCCGCCGAAATCCGCCTTCAAGCGTTCCGGCTCCATCTTGGAGGCTAAAGCCTGAATCGGGTGGATGGCATCCACCCCCATCTCTATCAAATCCGGAATAATGTCATGAATAGAGCCGCACGAATGGTGAATGACTTTCAAATCATACCGTTTGGCCTGTTCTATCAGTTTTCTGGTTCCTTCAAATACAAACTCCCGCAGTTGTTCCGGCCCCACCATCAGCCCCTGCTGGCTACCGAAATCATTACCAATCAGCACCGCATGCAGTTTTCCCCGGGTCGCTTTATAGAATATTTCATTCGCGCGCAAATAGAAATCCGTAATCTTATCTATCACAGCCTTGAACAGATCGGGAGCCAAGAACATTTTCATCAAGGCGTCTTCCATGCCAAAGGCCGCACACGCATCCTGAAAATGAGCCGACCATACCACTCCCAGTACGGCATACCCCTCAGGAACATCCTCAACCACTTTGCGACACTCCTCCGGGTCAATATACTTTTCCGGTTCGGGCCAGTCAAACAAATCCACAGCCGAAGCTTCCGTATAATCCTCAAAAAAACCGGGAGCCGTCAGAGTACGCTCCTCATTCGATCCGCCCGACTTACGCTTGGCAAAATCAAAAGCCGCGTAAATGGCATTACTTGTCGGAGAATGATAAGGCATCTCCACAGGATAGACATCATCGTCTATGCAAGCTTTCAAACCCTTCATATCCGTTACTCCAAAATAGTGATACAAATGAGGCAGGGCCCCGGTATCGGGAATGCCCAACCATGATGCCGGCCTGTCGACCGGACGTCTCTCAATCGTCGCGTAAAATCGTTCAATGTGATTCATAGTAAAAACTCTGCCTTAAGTTGATAATAAAAAACTATCTTAATCTCAGATAATCCCCGGCTCTGAGGGCATCATCTTCCGATTTCTTATTCAATCTATATAAGTTCTTCAACCGCATGCCATAACGCTGCGAAATGGAATGCATCGATTCTCCCGGTTCCACTTTATGCAAAATATAGGGTTTCAGGGCTTTCTTATTTTTCTTCTGCAAATAAATCACATCTCCCGCCTGCAAACGATACCCTTTATACAAATCATTATACTTTCTCAATTTTCGCTCCGAAATTCCAAACTCTTCGGACAGCTCCTCGAAAGAGTCTCCCTGCCGGGCTATAATATAAAGTAACTTATTGGCCAGATAGGTTTCATGAGGCGTTATCGAGACAGTATGTCCGGATTTCCTCGAACGGGTATCATACTGATGCAGATCATACAGCTCGATAATCCCTATCAGCGAACCGGCATAATTGGGATTCGTAGCATAACCCGCTTTTTTCAGTCCGTGCGCCCAGCCCTTGTAATCGGTCCGTTTCAATTTAAATAACGACGCATAACGGGGACGGTTCGCCAAAAAACGGGAATGGTCTTCATACGACTCACGGGCGTTCTTATATACCCTGAAACACTCCCCCCTCGCGTCATCATCATGATAAATGGTCTTTCCATTCCAATTTCCTCCGCATTTAATACCGAAATGGTTATGCGATCGCCTTGTCAGCTCACTTTGCCCGGCCCCGCTCTCCAATAACCCTTGCGCCAAAGTGATACTGGCAGGGATTTTATAACGGGCCATTTGCTCTATGGCCAGATCCTTATATTTATGAATATACTCTTCGTAACGTTTATTACGTGTTTGCGCCGAAACTGTAACCAACATTCCCAACAGGATCAAGAGAGACAGGAAGCGTTTTTTCATATACCTTTTTTATATTTCCCTACAAATTAAATAAAAAAACAGCAGAAAAACCAAACACTTTGCTAACTTTGTAAGATATAAACTTAATACCTGTGAAAAATGAAAGAAATAACTCTTGAAAGTGAAATTCGTGTTTGCTCTTATGAAGAGTTGGACCAAGCAGACAAGCGACTGATTGATGAGGCCAAAGAGGCTACCCGCCGCAGTTACGCTCCGTACTCTCATTTTCATGTAGGAGCCGCCGCACGTCTGGCAAACGGTTCTGTCATAACAGGGAATAACCAGGAAAACGCGGCTTATCCCTCCGGCATCTGCGCGGAACGGACCACTTTGTTTTATGCGAATGCCCAATATCCCGAAGAGGCTGTAGAAACGCTGGCTATCGCTGCCCGTACCGAAAAAGATTTCCTCGACAGTCCGATTCCTCCATGCGGAGCATGTCGCCAGGTCATGCTTGAAACGGAAAAACGCTTCAACCGTCCGATGCGTATCATGTTATATGGGAAAAAAGAAATCTATGTCATGGAGGGAGTCGGAACCTTGCTTCCCCTCTCATTCGGGGCGGAGAATATGGATGTATGACAAGAGGCGATAACCGTGCCCATAAAAAACAACCATATCAAGCTCTTTTTCCAAACAGTGATATGGTTGTTTGCATGATAGGACTCATCCGGGAATTCAATCGAACAAGTTCCTGAACTTCTTGAATATTTTTTCCTTGACACTCATATTCGGACGGAAATTTTCCGAAGTATCCATCTTCTCCAGCGTATGTTTTTCTTCCTTGCTCAAAGTTTCCGGCACATACACGCTTACGTTTACCAACAAATCACCCCTACCGTATCCGTTCACACTGGGCAATCCTTTTCCGCGCAGACGCAATACCTTTCCCGGTTGTGTTCCCGGTTCAATTTTCACCTTCACCTTGCTGTCAATCGTCGGAATTTCCACGGTTCCACCTAACGCGGCGGTCGGGAAACTCAGCAACAGATTATAAATCAAATCATCTTCCTGGCGAATCAAGTCGGGGTGATCCTCCTCTTCCACCTGGATAAGCAAGTCACCGGATACCCCGTTGTGACGGCCCGCATTCCCTTTTCCACTCATGGAAAGTTGCATGCCTTCAGCCACTCCGGCAGGAATCTTTACCTCTACCACCTCTTCACCGTACACAACCCCTTCACCATTACACTCCTTGCATTTATTCCTGATGATTTTACCTTCACCGTTACATTGAGGACATACACTCTGCGTCTGCATCATGCCAAAAATACTCTGCTGGGTACGAATCACCGTTCCCGAACCTTTACAGGTGGGACAGGTCTCCATTCCCCCCGTACCTTCGGCGCCTCCCCCATGGCAATGAGAACACGGGACATATTTTTTCAATTTGAATTTCTTCGTAGTACCTTCGGCAATCTCCTTCAGATTCAGTTTCACCTTCACCCGCAAGTCCGAGCCGCGATAACGACGCTGGCTCTGTCCGCCGCCACCGCCAAAGCCTCCGAATCCGCCAAAGCCTCCCCGGCCGCCGAATATGTCACCGAACATCGAGAAAATATCATCCATAGACATTCCCTGTCCGCTGAAACCTCCAAAGCCACCGGCTCCCTCCATTCCGGCATGTCCGAACTGGTCATAACGCGCACGCTTGTCCGCGTTGCTCAGCACCTCGTATGCTTCGGCGGCTTCCTTAAATTTCTCTTCAGCTTCCTTATCCCCCGGATTCTTATCGGGATGATACTGTATTGCCTTTTTACGATACGCATTCTTTATCTCCTCCACGCTGGCGGTCTTTTCAACTCCCAGCACCTCATAATAGTCTCTTTTTGCCATGTTTCCTCTTTTACTCTTATTGAAAGCTTATTGAGCCACCGCCACCTTAGCATGACGTATCACCTTGTCGTTCAATGTATATCCTGTTTGCACACAATCTAAAATCTTGCCCTTCGACTCCTCGCTCGGAGCAGGCACCATGGCAATGGCCTCATGATAATCCGTATCAAAATCCTTGCCTTCCGTTTCTATTTTTTTCAGGCCTTCCTGCCCTAATACCTTCAAGAACTTGTTATAAATAAGTTCCACTCCCTCAAGAAGCGCGCCCGCGTCCTCCGTTTTTTTAATTGTCTGGATAGCACGTTCCATGTCGTCCAGCACCGGCAATATCGCTGTAATGACTTTCTCCCCCGCGCTTTTTATCAACTCGGCCTTCTCTTTCATGGTCCGCTTCCTATAATTATCGAACTCAGCCGAAAGACGGAGATACTTATCTTCCTGATCCGCAATTTTTTCTTCGGCCTCCGCTAACTCTTTCCGCAAATGTTCTTCTTGGGTAAGTTCCGCGGTCTCCTCGGCAACCGCTGCCTCATCCCCCTCTTCCATAGCGTTCCCTTCCTCAGCTTTCGGGATTTCTTCATCTATTTGCTCTTTTTCTGTTGGATTCATATCACTTGTCTGTCTCTTATTTTTCTTATGGTTTCTACTCATATCCGTTAAAGTCTAAAGGTTATATGGTCCGCAACAAATACTTTGCCAATATGTTTTCTTTGTTCCACGAGTTTGCGAAAATAGATAATTTTATCCGAATCCTGCCAGATTGACACAGAATTTGCGTACCTTTGTGCGCTTCATGTGTGTAACATAGCAAGCGATAATATAAATAATTCGGTATAAAAATATGATCACAGTTTCGAATCTTGCCATTCAATTCGGTAAAAGAATCTTGTACAATGACGTCAATCTAAAGTTCACAAACGGCAATATATATGGGGTTATCGGAGCAAACGGAGCCGGTAAGTCCACTTTTTTGAAAGCCATCTCGGGAGAGCTGGAACCCACAAAAGGTACAGTCACGCTCGGACCGGGAGAACGTCTTTCCGTCCTGTCGCAGGACCACTTCAAATGGGACGGATTCACGGTAATGGATACCGTCATGATGGGACATACCGTATTGTGGGACATCATGAAACAACGTGAAGAGCTTTATGCCAAGACTGATTTCACCGATGAAGACGGTTTGAAGGTATCGGAACTGGAAGAAAAGTTCGCCGAGCTTGACGGATGGAACGCCGAAAGTGACGCGGCCTCCTTGTTAAGCGGGCTGGGCATCGCCGAAGACAAGCATTACTCCCTGATGAGTGAGCTAAGCGGAAAAGAAAAGGTACGGGTGATGTTGGCACAGGCATTATACGGAAATCCGGACAACCTGCTGTTGGACGAGCCTACCAACGATTTGGACATGGAAACAGTCACCTGGCTGGAAGAATATCTGTCAGACTACGAACACACCGTGCTGGTAGTCAGCCACGACCGTCACTTCCTCGACGCCGTCTGCACCCATACTGTGGACATCGACTTCGGTAAGGCAAACCTCTTCGCCGGCAATTACAGTTTCTGGTACGAAAGCAGCCAGCTGGCGCTTCGCCAACAGCAAAACCAGAAAGCCAAAGCCGAGGAAAAGAAAAAGGAGCTGGAAGAGTTTATCCGCCGTTTCTCCGCCAATGTAGCAAAGAGCAAACAGACCACCAGCCGCAAAAAAATGCTGGAGAAACTGAATATAGAGGATATCAAACCTTCATCACGCAAATACCCGGGTATTATTTTCACCCCGGATCGTGAACCGGGCAACCAGATTCTCGAAGTTTCCGGCCTGCGTGCCGAGATGGAAGACGGCACGGTCTTGTTCAACGATGTCAACTTCAACGTGGAAAAAGGAGACAAGATTGTGTTCCTGAGCCGCAATCCGCGTGCCATGACCGCTCTCTTCGAAATCATCAATGGCAACCAGAAACCGGCCGCCGGACACTATAACTGGGGAGTTACCATCACGACCGCCTACCTGCCGCTGGACAACACCTCTTTCTTCGAATGCGACCTGAACCTGGTAGACTGGCTAAGCCAGTTCGGCGAAGGAAACGAAGTATACATGAAAGGATTCCTGGGCCGTATGCTCTTCTCCGGTGAAGAAGTGCTGAAAAAAGTGAACGTACTTTCCGGAGGTGAAAAGATGCGCTGCATGATTGCCCGCATGCAGTTGAAGAACGCGAACTGTCTGATTCTGGATACTCCCACCAACCACTTGGATTTGGAATCCATTCAGGCTTTCAACAACAATCTGAAAACGTATAAGGGAAACATACTGTTCTCTTCACACGACCATGAGTTCATTGAAACGGTGGCCAACCGGGTGATAGAACTGACGCCGAACGGTATCATCGACAAGATAATGGATTACGACGAATACATTACCAGCGACCACATCAAAGAGATGCGTGCACGCATGTATAAATAATCTTTTTCAGAAAAAGAACAAACATTTTGCTTTTTCCGACAAAATAAGGCGAAAACATTTTCCTGTTTCCGACAAAACACATATTTTTGCGGTAAATAAAGACTTCAATTATGCCGGGAAAAATATTCAAGCGCAAAATCTACGAAAGAATGCTCCGATGGAAGCAGGAAAATGACGGGCAAACGGCACTTCTGATAAAAGGCGCGCGCCGAATCGGAAAATCAACTATCGCCGAAGAGTTTGCCCGCAAGGAATATGAATGCCATAGCCCAAATGCTGAAGAGCGCGGGCAATGAGCTGTTTTACTACACATTCAAGGAAGAGACACTCAAAGACGAAGAGGAAAACAAAACCGTCCGCAGTTATCAGACCGATTTCCTGCTTTCTCGTAAAGACAAGATCTGCCCTATCGAAGTGAAGTCTTCCGGATATAACTCCCACAAATCCCTCGATAAATTCCAGCAGAAGTTTTCGGCGAGAATCCTTCACAGGTATCTTCTCTATACCAAAGATTTAAGAAAAGACAAGGACATTATTTGCCTGCCCGCATACATGACAGAATTATTGTAAAATGCAAAGATTCCATATTTTCATCCGACTGATATGCGCTTATCTGTTTGCTATGATTTTAATGCCTATAGCCTTAATCTGTAAGCTGTTTCGCAAATAAAATCATTCCGCGAACGGATTTTTGTAAATGCCGAGCATTTGTAGGGCAAAATAATAAAAGAACTGCATATCGTCTATGAAATAACGACGGAATAAACGCTTAGGTTCTTTCAGGAACCGATACAACCATTCCAATGCCAATTTTTGAAAAATCACCGGAGCCCGCCTGATGTTGCCAGCCTCAAAATCTATTGTTGCCCCTAATGCCATAAACAGGTCAATATCAGGCAACATATCTTTATACTTATAAATCCATTTAGTCTGTTTAGGATTACCTAAACCGACCAATATAACGTTGGCTTCCGATTGCCGTAATATGTCTACAATATGATTGCACTCCGTCTCATCCTTTTCAAATCCAATAGGAGGAGAATATGTACCTACCACAATCTCACGGCCAATCCGTGCATTTATTTTCTTCCGCGCAATTTCGCCAACCCCCTCTTTAGCCCCAAGCAGAAAGATTTTTATATGAGTATCCTCGGCATGATAATCACAGTACATGGGAAAAAAGCTTGAACCCGGTATCGCCTCTCTCAAAGGGGTACGTAACATGCGAGACATCAATAATAAAACCCGGCTGTCGCAGACGGAGAACTCTGCTTTTGATGCCATCTCATGAAACGCTTTATCCTTCTGGTGCTTCATGATATCATCAATGTTGGGAGTAACTAACACTCCTTTGTCCAAAGTCTCCAACAATTCTTTTGCAGACAGATTATCAATCCTGACATTCAGTATCTTTATTGACTTCATTGTACTTTTACCCCTTTAATTCCACAATTTTCAGCGAACTCCATATCGCTGTCACTATCGCCAATCATCAGGCAACCGGCAGGTCTTATATCAGGATAATCACGCAACATTTCCTTGAACATGCCTGTCCTTGGTTTCCTTCGGCAGTCTTCCTCCGTCAGGGCCGTGCAATAATAAATCTTGTCAATACGTCCGCCATGATGCGTTATCTCATCACACATCCGCTTATGAATGGCAAGCAAATCATCTTCCGTCATCAATCCTTTCCCGACGCCGCGTTGGTTGGTGACGATGAACAGATATTTTACCTGCCGGCTCCATGCCGACAAGGTTTCGAGAACATCCTGCAGGAATTCAAATTCCGTCCAACACTTCACGTAATCATTCGGGCGCAGACGATTTATCACCCCGTCACGGTCAAGCAGAAGCGTGTCATAACCGTTTATGTCTATGTCTTTCAACCCCATGGCATATTCTATCTAAAAAGGGGCAAGCCGGGAAGCTCGGCGCTTGCCTTGGCGTAATCTTCAGGAATGCCTATGTCAATAAAATAGCCATTCTGCACGACCCCGTAAAGATTGCCACTCGCGCATTGCGGCTGCAGGACATCGGTTTCAAACGAAAACTTATCCGGCAATCCGTTGAATATGCCGCTTGACCTGTCTATCACATATACACCTCCATTGATAAGCCCTCTGTCACAATGCCTTTTTTCCTCAAAGCCGACAACCAGACTGTTGTCGACACGCACATTCCCGTAACGCTCAAAATGCTCCATCGGCTTTAGTGCAAGTGTGATGGAAGCAGGATACAGACGATGTTGCCCATACAACCCGTCCAAATCCACATTAAAGAATGTATCCCCGTTCAACACGACGACATCATTGCTCAAGCATCTGCCAAGTGCCAGCCTGATGCCGCCTCCCGTTCCCAACGGGGTTGTTTCCGTCGCGTAATCAAAGCAGAACGGGAACTCGCCGCCATTCCCATCAATCCAGTCAATAATCACATCGCGTAAATAACCGACCGAAAGCACCACCCGCCCGACATCAAAGTGGGACAGGTATCTCAACAGATACCATAAAAACGGTTTCCCGGAGACAGGCGCCATGCATTTGGGCACATCGTTTACGACCGAACGCAGTCTTGTTCCCAGACCTCCTGCCAATATAACCACTTCCTTTCCCATAATCCGATACCACTTATCTGGTTCCAAAAAATTCTTCCTCCAGCATCAGACAGAGGCAATGATACACCGGCAGATGCAATTCCTGGACTTTGTAGGTCTCCGTCTCCGGCACACGGATACAGACATCCGCCATGCCGGACAGCCTGCTTCCGTTCTCTCCGGTCAGCCCTATCACTTTCATGCCCTTTGCCTTGGCTGTCACGGCCGCATAAATCACGTTCTTGCTATTGCCGGATGTGGATATGCCAAGCAACACGTCACCCTCACGCCCGTAACCGTTTACCTGTTGGGCAAAGCACATCAGCGGCTCGCAGTCGTTCATGTAGGCCGTAGACAAGGCCGGATGGCCGTCAAGGGCTATTGCGGGAAGCGCGCCTTGCAGATGTTCTGCCAACAGACGTCCTTGTTCCTTGTCGATATCCTTAAGTCTCTTCTGACTGGCCTCATCCAGACGCCTCGGGCTTTTAAAACCTTTCATCAGCTCGCCCACTATATGCTCCGCGTCGGCTGCACTGCCCCCATTTCCACAGATTAGCAATTTGCCGCGGTTATGGTATGACCCGGACAACACGGCAAAAGCCTTTGCGATGTCTTCCCTGCATACGGCCAATTGGGGATACCTTGACACCAAGTCGTTTAAAATCGCATGTTCCATCGCGCGTCAGTATTTCATGGCCGATATGTCGTCCGTATCATAAATCTTCCAGCCATGCGCTCCACCGTCCGTAAATTGGAAGGGCATGACAAAGCCGTCCAATTGCTTCAATGCGTCTGTCACGGCTTTCTTCCCGGTCGGCTCTACCATGAACATGCAGAAACCGCCGCCGCCAGCGCCGCTTACCTTGCCGGCCACGGCTCCGGCCTGCATGGCCACTTCAAAGGAATGTTCTATGACCGGGTTGGTTATCGCCTCCGCCATTTTCTTCTTCTCCTCCCATGCCTGTCCCAAAATGCGGGCAAACTCACGCATGTCCCCTTTCAGCAGGGCGAGCTTCATCTCCTTGGCGCTCTGCTTGACGCGGTGCATGGCCTCTATCGACCGGCCTTCCCTATTTGATGTGTTCGCCTTTTGCTGGTCTATAATAGCCGCAGACGAACGGGACCTTCCGGTAAAATACAGGAGTAAAGACGCTTCCAGCTCATCCGTTATCCAACGTTTCACCTTTAGGGGATTGACTATCACCATGTCGTTTTCCAGGAACTCCATATAGTTGAATCCTCCGAATGCCGCCGCATACTGGTCCTGCTTGCCGCCCGAAAGGTTCAAATCCTTGCGTTCCACTTCGTATGCCATGCGGGCTATCTCATAATCCCCGAGAGGCAACGAGAGCCATTCGACAAAGGCCTTGATAATGCAGACCACCATAGTGGAAGACGTACCCAGTCCTGAACCGGCTGGCGCATCATTATAAGTCGTAATTTTAAATCCTTTCAATTCCGGACGGTAGTCATGCACTATACGGTTATAAACACCTTTTATAAGGGAGGCTTCGCCATCTATGTCCAGTCTATCCGCCAAGGGATAGGCCTTATGGCAATCGGCGTCATAACTATGAATGGTTATTAAACCGTCATTCATCTCTTCAATGGTGGTGTATGTGTAGAGGTTAATGGTCGCGTTAAGAACCAGTCCCCCATACATGTCGCTGTACGGCGACACATCGCTTCCTCCACCCGCCAAACCTAAACGGAGCGGAGCTTTACTGCGGATAATCATATTATGTAAATTCATTGTGGTTCTGTTTCACCTATACTAATATCACTCAGTGATTTCTATAAATTTACGGTTTCCTATCAACGCCGATGTCCTGGCAAATTTCGTCCCTTTAAACATCTTGCCATAACTATATGAATAACAATATTCCGCTTTCGAAATCATCAGCATATCAAGAAATGTTTTCAAATCCGCGTGCTTCATATTCTTATTTACATTATCCATGTGAGCAACTGTCCCAGGTATTACATAAACAAAAGTTAATTGAGAAGCTCTTTCAAGAAATACAGGTGAATCTGAAGTTACAAGTACTTTAAGAATATCAGAATGTTTAGACTTTAAACGCCTGATAACATCCAAGCATTTACTTATATACTTTTCTTTCTCGCCTGTTTCCAACTCTTTATGAAAATTGGTGTCCTCAAAATCTCCTAATATGCCAATAAACCTGAAAGCGACAGATATATATTTCCCTCCTATTTTTTCCATATTATGTTGAAGCGAATCCGCTAATATTTTTGAAGGCTTAAACAAGTCGTTGAAAAAAGTATAATATAACTCTTCGTGTAAAGTAACATTTGAATATACGTGTAATTCAGGTTTCCTTGTGTGCATTATCTTGAAGAAACTTCTTTCATTGTTGTTCATCAATGAATAAGAACTAAAGAAACGAAATGCGGCTGCATTCCTATTGTAGGAAATATCTTTTGCTTCAACCAACCAATTCACTTTATTCGGTTCCAAATAATCTTGCAATTTGAAAGGATAAATCCAATATACCTTGAAATCAATGCTTTCCTTGAGACAATAATAATACGTGGAAAACAATCCTCTCAAACGGTCACTCAAACCTCCATGTATGGTTTTCCCATCTATAAAAAATATAGCGGTTTTCTTACCCCCCCCCATATTCACATTCGTTAACCGTTTGAAACCATATTCATTTCTAAAAGACAAAAAATATTTTAATTTAGATTGTAACCGGCAAACATTTTCTTTTCCGATCATCCTACTTAATCTTCTTGCCCATAAATCTCTGTTCATAGTTATCAATATTAGTAAAATGCAGGTTTTATTTACGCTTATAACCTTTATACGAATATGCGCTTCCCATAATTATGAATGATTATCGAAACCAAAGGAATGTCGTGCATTGTTATCAATCTTTACTTAATATCTTTATCCATCTATTATATATCGAGTCTATATCAAATTTTTGGCTTTTCTTTATGGCTGCCTCGGCCATACATTGAAGCTTTTCGTGGTCTTTCATCAGTGCGGCCATCGCACTCGCCATGCTTTTGGCGGGAAAGCCTTGGGACGAATAAGGGATAAGGATGCCGTCCTTTCTATCCTCTATGATATCCTCCACGGCCGCAAAGCTATGGTATACCACCGGTATTACACCGAAACTCATCGCCTCCGCAAGCACTAAAGGGAATCCCTCGAAGTCGGAGGTTAGCACCAGCAACGATGCCCGCTTGTAATAATCCACAGGATCTTGGAATCCCTTAAAGTTCACTCTCGTCAGTCCCAAAGCCTTCGTATGGCTTTCCAAATTCTTCCTGTCCTCCCCATCACCTACGATGGTCAGACTCCAATCGAAGAATTGCTCCTCCAGGTAGTTCCAGGTATCTATCACACGATAAACCCTTTTTTGCACGAAGTCAAGCCTGCCCACGTAGATTATCTCTTTCCGTTTCTCTTCAGAGCGATAGACAAACCCCTTGTTATCAATGGTCACTGGATTGGTCATCACGCCGAGTTTGCGTGTATCCCTTATTCCTATGAACTCCCGAAACTCCTCTTTGTAGCAGTCGGACAATACCAAGAAACGATTGCTTTTCTCGTAGATATATCTCATGGCGTGGCTGGTCGCCTCCTTGTAGAGACATCGTTGTCCCATCAGTGCCAATCGCTTAAGAGGATTCTCACATTCCATCAACTTGATATCAATACTTTGTATCCTTCCGTTGAAACTAGGGGCATTGTGATAGACGGAGATGATGTTCACATCCAGCCCCTTGGCCGATCTTCTTGCAGTCAAGATGGGGACAAGCGGAAGTCCCCATTGATTGACGATTACGTCTATGTGATTTTCCGTCAATATCCCTCTTAACCTCATTACGTTCTCTCTATTTGCCTTGTATTCCTTTCCTGTTACCAATTTCACTCGTTTGTCCAATCGATGAGCGATGGTGTTCGTTCCCTGAAGGAAAGAGAATATCCATACCCCATGTTTTTCCGAAACGAACTTGTTAGCCAAGACGGAAGTGACAACTTCCAGCCCGCCTGTGTCAAGGGATTTCAATAAAAATAGAATGTTCATGAATTATAATGCAAACCAATACGTATAATATTTACTTATAATCTGTAATTTAACGTGAGTTCGAAATAAAATCAGAAATTCCTTCCGATGCGGGCGTATCCACGCAAAAATGAAGCTCCGAACGTACCGACACTTTTTATCTTCATTCCAAACAGTTAATTCACAATCGATTATCACAAAAGTGAAAATGGATAAATGTACTCTTTACGGATATAGGAAAGGAGTGGAAAAACTGTCGGAGTTTCCGGAAAGATTCTTAAGAAAGTTTCGGAAAACTCCGACAGTTTCGGTGGAGCTTCTTAAGAGTTTTTCCTTACGCTTTCTTTAATCCAGGCATCGCCTCATGCGGTCGGACTTGTTGTAACGCATATTTCTTGCAAAAAATCATAGGCCCTACAATAAATTTCTATAATTTGGGGTTCTGAGAACACGGCGGTAATCGTTTAAAGGTTATAATTCATCATTATAAATTTAATGCTTTTATCGCTTGTTCCTAATTCTAATGAAATAATTTCATTCTTTATATCGGACTCACGTTATTTATGGACAGATTAATCAAATAAAAAGATGCTTTACTTTTAATATCAAAAAAAAGACTGTCATTCTAATACGATGAATAAAAGCTCTCGGCTTGCTTACTCCATATTTAACAAGAATCTGATAACGTTCTGTTAGTGAAGCTATATTGTCCGTACTGAGTCCTCCTAATGAAAAAACAGCAATCATATCAGAACATCTATTAGCTTTCATTCCAACAAAAAAGGCATGATTTATCAAATCATAGTCTGCAAGTATCTTATATTTCAGATCGTATCCTCCCAAACGCTCTATAGCATCACGTTTCATTATAATAGCCTGATGACTCGCAGGCAATGAGAATGGCATTTCTTTCTTCCAAAAAGACGCTTTTTTATCTTTCATACAGCCACTCCTGTATTTCATTCTTATTCCACCATAAACCAAATCCACACCATCCGCATACTCCATTAAACTTTTTATACCATCCGGTAGCAACTCATCATCACTGCCTAAATAATAAATCCACTCACCGTGTGCTTTCTGCCATCCTTTATTGAAAGCATCATACACACCTTTGTCCGGTTCTGAAAATACTCGAAAACGATTATCTCTATCTGCAAAATATTTTACTTTTTGTACCGTATCATCTATAGACATACCATCTATTATAAGACATTCCCAATCATGAAATGATTGCTTTTCAACACTATACAGAGCTTTTTCAATGGTAAATCCTGCATTATAAGTAGCTATAATTATTGAAACCTTTGGAATCTTCATACTTTTTTCACAGAAGTATATACAACGCCATAATTAGGCATATAATGGTTAAACAGAGCATAATAGACACAATAAAGAAAAACACTACTAGTCCAAAATTCATAACTAATACTAAGAAGAAGAAACATTAGGGCAAACAATATCGTTCCTTTTTTATTGAATACCTTTATAATCAAAACAGATGATTTAATCAACGAACCATAGAAAAATAGTCCAATGAACAATCCATACATACTAAATACCTGTATTACACCGTTAGCCAGCCACACCTCTTTACCATTAAACAATACACTCGTAGAAAATGCGTTTTCATTTACATTATACCCTAGCCAAAAATCATTTAAAAAGTTCTGTAATTCCAAATAAGCACCAGTTATTCTTTGCGGAGTAATTGCCTCTACTCCCCTATCAAACGTCCATTGCATATCATGTATCTCTTGTTCATAATCCATAAGTGAAACTAACTTTCCCCCCATAAAAGGCATTCCCCAGACAATAGGCATTAGCAAGCATCCGGTGATAATCACGGCCAACCTATATGCCGCAGATTTATTATACATATAATATAACACTAGAGAGAAAGAGGCCATAATGCCCGTAGTGGAAAGTGTAGAAACCAATCCTACCATTAGTATATAAAAAGAGCGGTTTTTTCTCCACGAAAGAGACATATTATGAAGTGATAGGTTAAGAAACATGGCAAATACAAGAAAGCAAGAAAAACGCCCTGCCTCCCATGTAAATCCAATATTACGTTTAATCATTAACCCTTCCACTATCTGATTGCCAATACCAACTACAAATATATTAGCACGCATGGTAGCCGCATTATCTACTACAGAAACATAATCCATTACTTCTCCAATTAAAGATGGCATTATGACATATCCTCCCCATACAATCAATGAAAGTATACATAAATGAACTAATACCTTTTCTGCATAAACAAAAAACTCATACTGTTTAAATAAATTAAAAGCTATATAAGCTATGATAGTACTAATAAGAATGCCAAAATAAATCGGTTGAACTCCGCCATATTTTATACAAATAGCACTATACCATAGTGCAAATATGCCTAAAATTATATATAATGGTTTCAAACATCCTTTTTTACAATACTTATAATAATAAAAAGATATGATTAATAAATACACAGCAGTCATTACTGTATTGTCAGGATCTATTTTCAACAATTCTGTAGTCTTCGCAGACCATAAAATCATCATAAGCATAAAAAAATACTTATAAGGATTTCTATATCGTAAAAGTGCAGAATCTAATATAGCATTCATTGACACCTTATTACTTCAAAAGTTCTTCAAGGCTTTCAAACACAATTTTGCCCATCACTCTTTCAATTTTCGAAGAATCAAAATAAGTAGAACCACTTTCCATTTTTAAATCACGTTCCGGCCAAGAAATAAAAGAGACTTCTGCTTTATAATAATTTGCAATAATTTCGGCCGCATTCCGCAATGAGTACGTATGCCCGCCTATATTATAAATTTCGCCATCACTCACTCTTTCCATTCCGACTTCTACAATTTGCTTACACAAATCATGCATAGACGTGAACGTCCGTTTTATAGAGCCGTCACCATAAAGGGTAATACGTCTCTCATTTGATGCCTGACGGATAAAAAAACCTATAGTTCCAAATGAATAGTCATCACTAAACATGTTACCAAAAGGTACACAAATTCGAAATATAGTATAAGGAATGTCAAAATTTTCCCTATATGCATAAAGCAAATTCTCACACGCCATTTTATTTACAGCATAAATCGTCTTCGCCTCTTTTTCATCATCTTCTTTCAAGGCTTTGTCTGCTCCTTTATATACCAATCTGGTCGAAGGGAATATTATTTTAGGACGGAACTCAGACTCACGAATGCAATTTAAGAGGTTTATCAAACCCATTTCATTCGCATTGACAAAAGCATTCGCTTTATCAAAACCTACGTAAGTTCCTGTCAGACCCGCAAACATAAATATATAATCCACTTTTAAATCTATTGTTCTCCTAACAGAATCAAAATCAGTCAGGTCACACCTATGATAATTAACGTCTTCACTGTCAACCACATCATAGCAAGCCACATCATTCTTTTTCTGCTTTAAATAATATTCCAAGTGCTTGCCTATATACCCCTTGGATCCTATTATTGCACATTTGCTCATTTCCTTACCTATTTGCTTAGTCGCTCAATATCATCCAGTCCGCGACTTTGAAATAATATATCAACATAATGTTTTTCACGCGCATTCTCGTCATTACAGATACGATAAAATTCCTCCATAGCACCTACAAAGTGATTATACGCTGGACATTGGATCTCTTCTCTATTTCCCTGTGTCTCAATAACGATAATTGTTTTATCTTCCGGTTTAGGAGTAAATGCACGTAAAACTGAAATTTTACCAATGCTACCCCATATTTCATAATTACATTGATAAAAATTATCAAAGCCAAAAGATATCTCTGCACTTAACGCACCATCTTTCAACAATGCGGTTCCAAAAATACTAGTGCCATGCTCATTATAACAGACATTGGAAGACATTACCACAAATCTATTATCGTTCAAAAAGTTTACTGCTCTCAATACATAACCGGCCACATCCTTCAATGCTCCCCCTCCTATCTTATTGTCATAACGAAAATTGGCAGGGTCTTTAAATGGAGGGAAACCGAAAGAGGCACGAATCAGTCTCATTTCACCAATAACATTGCTCCTTAATAAATCTTTTACCACTTGATGCTGTTTATGATACTGAAACATATATCCCTCCATTAATGCGACACGATTCAGCCTGGCACAGGTTACCATATCTTCAGCTTCTGTTCCATCAAGGGCAATAGATTTTTCCGCATAAACATGCTTGCCATGTTCCAAAGCTTTTATAATCCATTCTTTATGTATCCCTGTTGGTAACGGCATATAAACGGCATCAATGTCATCACGTAATACCAATGTATTATAACCCTCTATTGATTCACAAACGAATATGTCGGCAAAACTTCTTGCTTTATCGGCTGTCCTACTGGCAACACCTACCAATTTAAACTTTTCATTCAATTGCTGAATGGCTGGTATCACAAGTCGCCGTGCAATATCAGCACATCCCATGACACCTATTCGAATCTTCTTATCCATATATGAATCATTATTTATAGAATCGGACGGCAGACAACAAACTGCGCGCTGCAATGTTCAAGAAGTTATTATAATTCACTAAACGAAGCATTTGATTAAGGGTCATCCAACAATAATTTGCCTCCACTTCAACAGAGAAATCATCATGCACCTCCACAATGATATTAAGGTTCTGCTCTTTAAAAAAACGTCCACCTTCTTCCGACTGGTAAGCTTGATACCAGATGTCTTTAGCATCAGCATTCAAGAAATTATCAATATACGGAATACTGTATTCATTCTGACCTTTACGGTAATTTCCCGTAAGGCATTGAACGGTGGGGGCCAGTTCCACAATATCAAAATTTCCACATTCCAATTTTGCCTGCACCAAGAAATGATAGATCCCGTTAATCTTTTTTACAAGAAATCCCATAATCCCTTCTTGTGCCGCTTTAACCATAGGCTGATCCCAATGGGTCACTTCCCTGTTACCGATTGAAACATCAACACCAATCACAGAAAAATACTTTTTATCTTTATGCTCGATCACATTGCCGTCATAAATCCAATTATTCATTTCACTAAGTCCAATCTTGTCAACATTCAATTCATATTTAAACTTTAACGATGTCAGCCATTGAATGATAGAATTCATGGTATTATAATGGTTATCACCGTTCAATACAGAATAAAGAAAGGAATCGGAATGGCCCAGGTTTGTATCAAAACGAAAGACGGAAAGCAGTTGCAAATCCTTTTCACTATAATTACCATATTGTATACAGGAAATGACAGTACGAGTATCCATATTTACAACATTAGGACAAGTAAGCAATTCCTTTATTTGCCCTAATGATGCCCAAACAAAATTCTCATATACAGGCAACTCTTCGTTTTCATCCACTTCTACAATGATATTCCTATTCCGCTTCTGATAAAAACGGGCACCCTGTTCTGACTGTAATTGATCAACCAAGATTTCAACTTTTTTCTCACCTGTAAAATATTCCAAGTATAGTGGGGAACGCCCTTTATGCACCCTAGTATAATTGCTTCTTGTAGCTTGAAGGGTAGGAGACAACTGAATTACATTAAGATTTCCGGGCTCTATTTTCGCTTGAAGTAAAAAATGCAGCACATTTTGTTTCTTTTGCACTATAAAGCCCAAAAAACCGATCTCTGGCTGATTGATTATAGGCTGGTCCCACTGTGGAACCAATCCATAGTTAGTCGACACCCTAATACCTTGAATGGAAAAAAACTTTCCGGTAGAATGGGATATTTTATCGTTTTTGTCACTCCAATCCCTTAGGTTCTCAAGAGGGACCTGCTGAAGACGGTAACATATTTCATCATTTTTTTTCTTCATCCATGAAAGGATATCTTCGGTAGACATACAACAACCAGGGTGTATGGCAGAAATTAGAAAATTCAATTGTGGATTTAACATATTTTCCTCCTTATATTTTTTATTATCAAACACATAGTTCTCTTTAAGAATTTCAGTTTATTCCATAATCCGAGGCTCTCCAATCTATGAAGAATAATTACCATTGGGTACTCATTTCTCGTCTTTATCCCAACATAACGGGCTCCTCTTACTTCTGGATACCCCCATATACCGAATTGGGTAGGATCTTTATGCGGAGAAACATCATATTTCTTGCATAATAGGCTGAAACATGACTGATCCATCCGATGATTCTGAAATGTCGCAATCTGTTTTCCTATATTTTGGGCGGGATTTATTAAATCGGGATTACAGCAATCATTCAGCCATTCTTCCACAAACATTATGCTCCTCATCGATTTGCGAAAAGCCATGAATGAAGCCTGATATTGAAAAGAATTCTTATATGTCTCTTCGTCCATATCCATTATATCAAAAGCCTCACTCTTTGTCCAGTCTGCTTCAATATAAGGGAGACAAGCAGCATAAATATCATCATCCATCACTTTCCCTATCATCCTCACATCACCGATAAAAAAAGCGGCAGCATCCAAATAAAACAATATATCACCTTCAGCACATTCTTCTGCCAATGCCTTTTGAATGAAATAAGGTTTCCAAAGCCACAATCCTGCTCCTTGCTTCATTGAAAGTATAGCATCGTTCCGTTTCCTGAATTCTGCATCAATCATTGTCCCAATGTCATAGGCCAAGACTTTGTCAAAACCTCCCCTCTTTTTTGCCATCTGTACATTATAGTCCATCGACCTGCGATATAAGGAATTAGAGGCTGTTATAAACACATACACTTTTATCTATTTGATTTTCACTAATTTACTATAAATATCCAATATATCATTTACTATTACTTTAGGAGAATGGCGAAGCAATGCCCTTTTCCGTCCTTTTTCCCCTAAAGACATAGAAAGTTCCACATTTTCTAATAATAATTTCAGTTTAGCAGCTATCATATATATATCATGCGATGGAACTAATATGCCATCTTCCATATCAGTAATAAGAGAAGATACTCCACCCACATTAGCAGCAATAACAGGAATCCCCAACACCTGCGCTTCACACACTGTATTCGGACTGTTTTCTATATAGGACGGATGTACAAATACATCAGCATACATAACCACGTCAACCAATTGTTTAGCATCAATAACTCCTCGTACAGATACATTGACTTCATTAAGTTTGATGCCTGTCAACCGACTCATATAATCCAAATTATCAATACCATATACCTGCCATTCAAAATTATCCCCCCAAAATTTCTTTAACACCTCCGCAGTCTTTAATATCACATCTCCTCCTTTATAGATAGCTGGTGAGATCACTGATACAATCACCTTATGAACATTATTGCGAGGTTGCCACATACGGCAAGAATTATATATATCAGGACGAAGCATTTCACTACAATAAAAATATGTAGCTTGAGGAGCCATAAGAGCTGCATTAGAGCAATCCCAGCATGTACGCCCCATCAAATAACGACTATTTTGAAAAATTTCAAATTCACGTTTGATATATCGATTAAGATTTATCTGAGAAATAAGCTTACGCGGATTATGGATAAAATATTTTATCCATGAAAGCCCAGCAGGAAGCCAAAATTCTTTATAACATCCCAATATTCCCTGTAAATGGATGACGACTGGAATATCCGTCATTTTAGATACCATTCCATAAGATAACTCTGTACCAAATACATGAATGACATCAGGTTTAGATCTATCGACCACTTCTTTTATTCTTGCATATTCAGCCTCTTGCTTACGATTATAACAGATAAATGGCTTGAACATCCTCTTTATACCGTAATAAACTACCCCATCTACCTTGTCTTGCATATTGCAATGCCATGGAAATGCTACCTCTATCACCACATTAGCACTAGAATTATTAATTAGTGCCTGTTGCAATGATGCTACCCATCCTCCCCCATTATAAGTATTTTTATTAGCATATAATGACGTGCCACCTGTAAACCATAATATTTTCATCGTATCGTACTGAGAACAAAGCAAATACACTATAAGACGCACCCATTATAACCAAACAGTTACGTCACATATTTTTAATCTTAAATCTGATTGATAGTAACCAATTGCATTTTTGGGCATTTCTTATATTTTTCAGACATATCATCCTTTCCCGATTAATTTCAATTTGCCACGTATTCCCTCCGCCAATATATCACGCTCTTTTCCGTTAAGTCCCCATAAGGGCACCACGACAAGCAAAGCCACCGTAAATAGAGAAGAGGTCGCCAACAACTTGAACCACCCATCTTCCATGATGCGGCAAAGATACAACGGCAAAGGCAACGTCAGAACGGTCACAAGACTTACCGGACATAACACATCTTTCAGCAACATTGACATAGATAACCGGACAAGATATTTCATGTATATGCTTCTGACTATGGCACAAACAATATTCAGTCCGGCTTTCAGAGCCAATGCCGTCCATGCGCCAAATTCCAATTCCAAAAGCAAATAAGCCAAGGGTATATTGAGAATCTTTATTCCAGACATCATGATTTGATGTATGCGCAATTTACCCGTAGCGTATACAGCTATCCAGTGTGGCTGAGAATAGGCATCCACGAGTGAGAATAAGACAACGAGTATCACGAACAATCCCGTATCCTCAGGCACCATACCAAACCATATACGCAGGATAAAATCGATATTCATCATCACAGGGACGGAAACGGCAAACAGAAGGTAATAAGACAGTTTGGACGTAGAACATAACAGTTTATGAAAATACGGCATATCCCTTTTCGCATAAGTCTTGAAAATCTGAGGACTGTAAGCTTGGGTAAAGTTCTGCAGAAATTGTGTCAGAAGGTTGTTTACATTGTTTGCTATACCCAAAGCCGCATTGGCTACGACACCAAAGAAGGTATTGAAAAAGAACACCATACACTGTGTTACTCCTATATCGGTGGCATTGACAAGAACACTCCATCCCGAATATCTCAGCATTGAACACATAAGTCTCCCGTCCCAAAATCTGAAATAAGAACATTCCGTAAAATGCTTCCGGCAATAAATCCAATACCAACATAACATGAACAATGAAACCGCCGCCAACAACCATGAGTAATTTATCAAGTTGTCACCAGGCAAAGCCACAAGCAGATAAACCAAAAGAAGTTTCAACATCACTTCCCAAATGCCGGTCACGGCAAAAAAAGACATACGCTCATGCGCGATGATGACTGAGTTGTAAGGAGTCTGCATCACACCCATACAAAACGACAACATCGAAAACTGATATGCCACATTCGCAGCGAACAAACGTCCATCAGGAAACACCAGTTTGTTGTTCAAGAGCCACAAGCCAACAGTTTCCGTAAGCAACAATATCATTCCCGCAATAATCCAATGCGCATTAATCGCCATGACAAACGTATTCCGCAGTTTGTCCGTATCCCCCTCACCCAAAGCGTATGTAAGGTAGCGATATGTAGCATTGGTCATTGCCTGGCGCAGGAAAGAGAACAACACGACCACGCCGCCCACAACATTGTACGTGCCATAATCATTCACACCAAGAGTGTTAAGCACGACTCTTGATGTGTAAAGTCCTACCAACATGACAATCATCATGCGGAAAAACATATACACCGCGTTCTTAGCAACCCGCCTGCCGTTCCGTGTATTGTCTGCCATTGAAATCAATATTCCATTCTTTTTCCTTGTGCAATACGTTTTTTGACTTCCTTCATGGTTAAACGCTCGCATAAATTGAGATACTCACGAAAATGCTGTGATACTCTTTGATTTTTTGGTGGCAACTGCATATAATCACCATAAAGAAGAGTAAGATACTCATCATATTGACGAGGAACAGGAATTGTAGTACTTCCAAATGACATATCTATACAATCATCAAACCATTCGGTTTTGAATATCTTGCCCTCCCATTGTGTATTACATACACATTTCGTACCATCATCACAAGTTAATTCGGATGAAAGATAAAAGAATTTCCGTAATTGGTGCTTTCGTAAAAACAAACCGACGAATTTCCAAAAAAGCAATGTTGCAGCCCGTTTGAGATGATATCCCGAAATATGCCGCTTTAGCATTTGCCATACATTACTTTCACTCATCATCGCATATCGGAGAAAGGCATCTCTGCACTTTATCTGATGTCTATAAATATCCATATCACTGCATTCATACGTATCTAACGGAAATATATCAATAAAGACTCCTATAAGGCATGAATGCTGAGGAGATTCCCATAGCGTTGTTGTCGTATCTATCAATTTAGCATATGGTAAATAATACCCCTCATCGCTTATTGAGACCATATCGTACCCATCTTCTTTAACAGATTCTCTTAATTCCAGGAATTTTTCATAATCATTCCTCGGCATGTATATGTCTATGTCATCATCCCATGGAATCATATCATGATGCCTGACGGCACCAAGCATGGTGCCGCCGCAAGCATAAAAACGTAAATTGTGTTGCCTGCACAATTCAGCAGTAAATTCGTATGTCTTAAATATCTTTTCTTTTAGTAGTTTTTCGTAATTCATAAGTCAATTGTGTTTAAATATTTATCCAAACACCACAATTGCCATTTTTGATTGCCTGTAAAAAGCTTCATATCAAGGTTCTTTTTGAAAATAGCGTTGATCAGGCCTTCCCAATTCTCGAAATAGAAATCCACAGGACGTGGCATCGGGCTTTTGTTCGGAATAGACATTCCCGGATATATTTTATCCCAAAGAAAATTTCACTTGCGATTACTCCAGTATTAAAATGCACATTAGTCTATCAATGAGAACCTTTTACGTATCTATCTCATTGCACTGAGCTCAAAAGTTCTTCTTGGAAAACTACTTTTCCGTTTCCATCATGCTTTAATATATTTACATATTTGAACCCACATTCAATTGCTTTTTTTACTGCAAAATCAAATCCTTCAGACAATAATTCCTTTTGGTGCGCATCTGAATTAATTATTATTCTGCCGCCAAATTCATTCAAATGTTTCAGAAGGAATGTATTGGGATATAATTCTCTTTTCCTTCCTCTATTATACGCCCCACAATTCAACTCAAACACAACATCTTTTTTGCAAAGATTCTCCATTGCCTCCAGTGCTGGCATATAATATTTTCTTGAAGTTTCATCAATGCAGTTCAACTCATCATTAAACCGCACAATCAAGTCAAAATGCCCTACAATATCACAGTGCATTCTGTCATATGATTTCCCCACTAATTCATAGTAGGCACGGCTCATCGAGATATAATCGTCAGAAAAATATCTGTGGCAGATAGAAACAAACTGCTCCTTGGTAAGGTCAATCGCTAGCGGCTGTTCTGACCGGATATCTAGGAAATGCGTTGAGCCTATCGTATACTCTGCATATTTAGCACACTCGGGATTATACATATTATCAAGTTCTATTCCGGCTAATATATCTATGATCCCCTCATACTTTTTTCTCAATCTATCAACTTCCGTCAAATATTCCATCAAAACCATATGGCATCCATAATCCATATGTCCCGAAAAGCCTATCTGTCTAAATCCTAAATCTATAGCTTTTACAACAATATCTTCAGGCGTATCTTTTCCATCACAAAGGGTCGTATGAGTGTGAAAGTTTGCTTTTAACATAACCGACCTATTATATTATCCAAACCAAAATCCTGTTAGAAATAAATGTTCAAAAAACGTTCAAGACACCACATTTGCCACTTCTGATTGCCTGTAAACTTAGTCATATCCAATCCATGCTTAAACTCAGGCCGAGTCGGCCCTTTATAATCTTTAAAATAATAGTCGACTGGTCTTGGCATTGGAACTTTCTCCGGTATTGAGAATTCTGGATAGCATTTATGGAACAATTCTCTTATCAGATATTTCGACTCACCATTACGAATTCTTTGTAAATCAAGAGGCTCGGCCATTTTAACCATGCCGGATGGATCATAATACGGCGTGTATTTCATTTTGGCCGTTATAAATGCATTGCAGAACACGCCATTTGACTCATGAGCGAATACTTCATCCATAAATCTCATATAATCAATCTTTCCATTAGGCAACTTATATGGAGAAAAAGCAAAATCCATGGAAACGGGTTCATTCAGGACTTCTTTTGGATCTAAGAAAGTTAGGAACTTGATCCACTCATCATAATCCCAATCACGGGAGAGCATCTTATCCATACCACCAAAGACTAGATCGCTTCCGTCAGCTACAACCATCATCTCTACCCCATCTTGTTGAGCTTGTAAAGCTGCTTCCATGACCTGTGGTTCAATCGGATGCACAGGGGCGCCTTTCTTGGCCATCAACACATCAACATTTCGCTCACACACGTCCCAATTAACATCTACATAATGCAAATTGAGCTTGTATTTTTCCGCGAACTGTTCCGCCCTGCGCATGTCATCACTTCTAAATGCACCTCCGATAAAACGGAAGGTGTATGCGTCCGTCCCCGGTTTCATAAAAGCCGCAAGACAGGCCGAATCCATACCGCCAGATAGCATTAATCCGAGTTTAACATCGTTCTCCTTTTCCTCAAACAGTTTTTTATACGCCCTGGCAATATCATCCGCTGTTTTCACTTCTATCTTCTTATCATCCGGATATGAGATATCTTTCGAATGATACATTCCCTCCTTGAACTCCATATCGTTTTTTACGATACATCTGAATGTCAGATAAGAGCTCATGCAAAAATTCTTGTCAATCATTTTATTATCCTCCTGTTTAAATTTTTTTCATTACATCATATACTATTCTCATTTGTTCCTTTGTCCCAATCGTTACACGAACGCACTTAAGAAGCCAAGCACTTTGGGTTAGTTGCCTGATATATATGTTTTTCTCTCTGAGCTGATAGTAAATCCTACTTTTTGTTTCTATATCTTTGCATTTGAGTAGCACAAAATTGGATTCGCTTGGATATACAGACAAAATCTCTGATATTTCGCTCTGCAAAATCAAGTGAATAAACAATTCTCTCGCCGCTTTTACTTCTTGTACATAATCCAGCATATAATCAATGTGTTTCAGCGCTGCTGCCACCGCAACTTGGGTAATCGTCGGTATATTTTTGGGATTCCTGATTCTGTTGATTGCCTCAATATTATCTTCTGATGCCACCAAATAACCAAACCTTAAATTAGCTAAAGCAAACGCCTTGGACATGGTGTGCGTTATAAGCACATTTTCATAGGTCCTGACTAAAGAGTTTGATGAGACACCTGAAAACTCAGCATATGCCTCGTCAATCACAAATAATGTATTCGGAAAATCACGTACTAGTTCATTTACCTGACCAAACGACAAACAAAAACCTACCGGATTGTTAGGATTGCATATGTACACCATTTTGGGGGTTTCCTGAGCGATATCGCTTTTGATTTTATCAAAATTGAACCTAAGCTCAGGGCCAATGTCTGAATAAACGATCTTGGCTCCATTTCCTTCAATGGTAGAACGGAAATTATCATAGGACGGCCAAAGGAGCATAACTTTATCTCTAGGCTTGATGTACAACCTCCCTATATATTCGTGCAAGGAATCGGAACTGGCAAAATATTGTATGTTCCCGACGGGTACCCCGGCATACTGAGACAACAATCCCAACAACTCCTTATTCTGAATTAAAGGATACAAGTGAAAAAAATCTTCATTCGTAATCAGCGCCTTTATAGCACTTTTTACCTCCGGTGCAGGTTCGATCGTTGCTTCATTCCAATCCAGCTTAAGCAATTCTCCCCTTTCCGCAGGTCCTACAGACCATATTTCCTGCGGAACAGGTTTATATGGACGAAGGTTCAGAATATAGTCATTTACAAACTGTTTGCGGTCATCCTGATACTTATAACTCATTTTACATCCTCCAAATTATGTATCCTTATAGAATCCAACGCTTTTCGAATTTGCGTTGAAGATGTGCCTTTCGTATACGGAAAATATACGATCCTGATCCCTTTCTCTGTAAACTGCCGCTCATACTCCCGCCATTTCTCCGTACCATACCAGTCGTCACCGACAAATAGGAGTGAGGCGCCGAGCTTTTTGCAGGCTGCAAGTTTGTCCATATCGTACTGAGGCACGGCTGCATCCACATATTTACAACTGCGTACGATCTCGATTCGATCTTCAAACGGGATCATCGCCTGTTTGCCTTTATAGGAAACAAGCTCGTCTACCGTCACGCCGACAATCAGCTTGTCGCACAACCCCTTTGCATTTTTGAATAGATTAAGGTGTCCGATGTGGAATAAATCATAGACGCCTGTAGTGTAACCGATAGTCATTTTTAGCTCCTCTTGCATATAATATAATAATATTTTATATACGAATCAGTAGTTGGCATCCCGATTCAAAAATTAAAAATAGACAAATGAAAGTAGAGCAATCGCCAACTTACCAAAGGTATGTACTAAAAGTCTTTTGGTGGCTCTTACTTTAAACGCTCTTTGAATTTCTGTTTTTTTCATTCAGCCAGTTGAAGAATGTATAGGTTTTGAGCTTGGAAACAGTTTGCAAAAACAAGTCTCTGGCAGCTTTTTCCCTTTGTCTGACGACTTCCGGCTCGTTCTTAATCTTTTTATGTGGAAGTAGTAGTACTTTGACCGGATTGCTAAATCTGTAACCGACCTAAGACACTTTCACAACAACAAAATTCGTTGCCATATATAATTTTAAATTTAATTCATGGCTAAGGGTAACTTCACGATTTACAGCTATAAATCGATAATTTACTATCCTACTAAAATAGTTAAATTCAGGTATTGTTTCATCACATATACAATCCACCATGATAATGGCAATACAATCAAGAACATTAAGAACGGAGCGATAAAGACATACTCAGACAAATACATGCCGACAAGCTCCTGCTCCACGGCCCAACGTATGATGATATGGTGGACAATATATATCCCCATTGAACATTCATCCAATGATTTTACCCCCCCCCACTAACTTTAAATTTCGTCAACAATCTCCTATTCAGCCAAACACAACAAACGACTATCAATCCCCAAAAAGGAAGGAGAAGCAGAAACTTATCAGACACGGAAAATGAGATTATCATCACCATGGCAACAATTCCTGCCGTCATTATCAATCTTACATGCTTCCCTGCCCATGTATCCAACGTCTGCCTTCCTATATAAATTCCCATGATAAATGCTGGAAAATACAAAACAAAAAAATTGATTCTAAACAAATTGGAAAACAAATCAAACCTAAACACAACAGGTAGCAGCAACATTGACATACTTATTATCACCATGGTTTGCCACATCGTTAAAGACATCCAAAAAACACGTTTTAAAGACGTAACGACAAACATCATGAACAACACCCACAGAAACCATAAATGGGATATACCATTCAAGAGCATTAAAGGCGAATATATCTCCGGCATGATAACACAAAGAAATACTCCCCAAAAAGCGTAAGGAGCCAACAACCTTTTCACCTTATCACATAAAAAGGCTCTCACATCGCCATACTTATCACAAAAATTATATAGGTAACTGTAAAGATAACCCGACATAAATATAAATAATGGCATATCAATGGCGTTTATGACCCTCGCCACAACAGTAACGGATTTCACAGGAGGCATTATTGACCATGCCGGAGTATAAGAGCATAAACAATGGTAAAATACAACCATTAACATGGCCAAAACGCGGAGAACTATTATATTTTTATCTCTCACAACGCAATATCAAATATATGCGACCCAACGTACCCACCATTTATTAAGCAGTTGCGCCTATATGAAGTTAGTACTCAATTTAGGGCATACCCTTGATTTAAGGCACTTTATCCGTGCCTTAAACTAGAAATGTTAAAAAATT
>CANQSM010000013.1 GCA_947626525.1 uncultured Phocaeicola sp.
ATTCAGTAAATGTTCCTAAAAATAAAATGGCATATGAAGATTACATATCATAATCCCTTCAAATGCCATTTTTATTCTATTTACTGAATATCCCTAAGTAGAAGAGTGTTATCGCAAGCATACATGAGTGAGTTGGCGGTAAATCCGAAAGGGAATAGGTTTGTGATGGCTGTTGGGAACAGTAAGATAATCTCTTTTTATGAAGTGGATGAAAAGGGATTGATGTCTGGGTGGGGAATACGTGGAAGACTGTGGCAGGCGATGCGAAAAAGAAAAAGGTGGGTGGATTGTATATCTCGAAAAAGCTCTTTACCTTTGTCTCGCTAAAATGAGATAAATATATGAAAAGGAAAGAAACTCCGATACTGCTCTTGACCGGTTATCTGGGCAGTGGAAAAACGACTTTAGTCAACCATATTCTTTCGAATGAAAAGGGAATTAAGTTTGCTGTCATCGTAAACGATATAGGAGAAGTAAATATTGATGCCGACCTGATACAGAAAGGGGGCGTGGTAGGAAAAAGGGATGAAAGTCTGGTGGCTCTTCAGAACGGGTGTATCTGTTGCTCTTTGCGGATGGACCTGATAGAGCAGATTAACGATATTTTGAAAATGCGGCGTTTCGACTACATCGTCATCGAGGCCAGCGGCATTTGTGAACCGGCTCCCATTGCGCAGACCATCTGCTCCATGCCGGGCCTGGGCGGTGAATATACGGCTTACGGTGCGTGTCGCTTGGACAGTATTGTGACCGTGGTGGATGCTTTGCGCCTGCAGAGTGAGTTTGCTTGTGGAGACAGTCTGACCCGTAAGGGACTGGACGAGGAAGACATTGAAAATCTGATTATCCAGCAGATTGAGTTTTGCAATATCATCCTGTTGAATAAGGTGGCCGAAGTGAAACCTTCGGAGCTGGAGCGTATCCGGCAAATATTGAAAGCTTTACAGCCGGGAGCAGAAGTGATAGAATGTAATTATGCGGACGTAGACTTGGCGAAGATTATCCATACGGGGAGATTCGACTTCGAACGGGTGGCGACTTCGGCCGGTTGGGTTCGGGAGATTGAGCGGCCGGTGACAGCCGAAGAAGAGGAAGCCAAAAGGCATGCTCTTCATTCGCATGAGCAACATGAATCTCATTCCCATCACGAAGAACACAGCCACGAACACCATCACCACCACGAAGGAGGAGAAGTGGAAGAGTACAATATCAGTACATTCGTGTATTATCGCCGTCCTGCTTTTAATGTGGATAAGTTCAATCTTTTTGTGATGACCAAGTGGAGCCGGAATATTATCCGTGCCAAAGGGGTCTGCTATTTCAGCAACAATCGGGACATGTCGTACCTTTTTGAACAGGCCGGTGTACAGAAAACACTGAAGGAAGCCGGTCTGTGGTATGCTACGGCTCCGGAAGAAGATTTGATAGGACTGATGCGTCAGGAACCGGGCCTGTTGCGCGACTGGGACGATCAATACGGTGACCGTATGCAGAAGATTGTTTTTATCGGTCAACATTTAGACAAGGAACAATTGGCGCGCGACTTGGACGCATGTCTTGAAGAATAAGTAATCTGGGTAATGATGCGGGTAATTTGGGTATAGAGGCTTCTGTTGCCCTATGTTATTTTTGCATTGTATTAAAAAAACAGTAATCAGAAATACCCCCTTTTACTCATGAAGAAACAGTTCTTGACAAGCATGATGGCTCTATGGCTCTTGCCTGGCATAGGAAGAGCACAGTATTCAACCGATTCGCTTATGCAACAGTGGATTCATTCGTTGAGCGAGGTGGTCGTTACCGGTACACGTAATGAGACGGATGTCCGGCATCTTCCCATGACTGTTTCTGTTCTTTCACGTGAACAGATTGAACGGGCTTACGAACCCTCGTTGTTGCCTCTGTTGAACGAACAAGTTCCCGGACTTTTTACTACCTCACGTGGCATGTTAGGATATGGGATTTCCGGTGGCGCAGCCGGACAGATGTCATTGCGAGGAATAGGCGGACCGGCTCAGTCCGGTGTGCCTACTACCGGCTTGTTGGTACTGATAGATGGGCATCCGCAGTATATGGGCCTGTTTGCCCATCCTATATCCGACGCTTATCAGTCTTTCTTGGCCGAGCGGGTAGAAGTGTTGCGTGGTCCGGCTTCTGTATTGTACGGTTCGAATGCCATGGGAGGAGTGATTAATATTGTTACCCGTAAGATACGGGAAGATGGAGTAAAAACGCGTGTAAATGTTGGGTATGGTTCCTATAATACCTTACAGTCGGAAGCAACTGCCCGTATCCGGAAAGGACGCTTTTCGGGCGTAGCAGGCATTTCATATAACCATACCGACGGACATCGTGCCGATATGAAGTTTAAGCAGTTGGGCGGATATGTTAAATTGGGCTACGAATGGTCTAAGTATTGGAGTGTGACAGCTGATTTGAATTTGACTCGTTTTGAGGCTTCCAATCCGGGAGAAGTGACGGAGCCTTTGACGGATAACGATCAGCATATTACGCGAGGGATGACCTCTTTGATATTGGCAAATCAGTACAGCCATACATCCGGTGCGTTGAGTTTTTTCTACAATTGGGGGAACCATTGGATTAATGATGGGTATGGAGAAGATGAAACGCCGTTGGACTATCGCTTCAATTCGCGCGACAATATGTTAGGACTGTCATGGTATCAGTGTATACGACTTTTTGGAGGGAACCGTTTAACGGGCGGATTTGATTATTTTCATTTTGGAGGAGATGCTTGGAATCAGCCGATAGACGGTGGGGAATGTCAGTCACAGGTAGATAAAAGGCAGGATGAAGTGGCCGGGTATATCGATATACGTCAGGATTTCGGTTCTTGGCTGACGTTGGATGCAGGGGCTCGAGTAGATCATCACTCCCATGTAGGTACTGAATGGGTACCGCAAATTGGTTTGTCGTTTCATTTGCCTCAGTCGGCCGAATTGAAAGGGATGGTCAGCAAAGGTTTCCGGTATCCTACTATTCGTGAAATGTATATGTTTCGTCCGGCTAATCCGGATTTGAAGTCGGAAAGGATATGGAATTATGAAGTTTCGTACTCGCAATGCTTGTGGCAGGGCATGTTTTCGTACGGATTGAATCTGTTTTATATAAACGGTGATAACCTGATTATGCGTATACCGGTGGATGGACGGCAAATGAATGTCAATACCGGGAAAATAGAAAATGCCGGCGTTGAAGTGCAAGCAGCCTATTGTTTCTCTCCTATGTGGTCAGTCCATGCAAATTATAGTTATCTGCATATGCGGCAGCCTGTATTGGCCTCGCCCGAGCACAAACTTTATGTCGGGGCAGCCTTCTCGAAAGGACGCTGGGCTGTTTCTTCAGGGGTGCAATATGTGGCAGGCCTTTATACTCGTGTGAAAGTAGCTGACAGCGGGATGTATGCAAAAGAAAATTTTATGCTGTGGAATGTACGTGCAGATTATCAGGTAGATCGCAGTCTGCGTCTTTGGGTAAAAGGTGAGAACTTATTGGCGCAGCGTTATGAAATTAACGCCGGTTTTCCTATGCCGAAAGCTACGGTTATGGGAGGAGTGAATTTAAGTCTTTAACCATTAAAAATAAAGTGACAATGAAAAGAATTTGTATGATGGCTGTCATTCCGTTTGAATGTTTGGCGGTCATGGCCTGCGGACAGGTGAAGAGTGGTAGGGAATCGATGGGCGAGAACGCTCCGGGACAGAAAAACGGACTTGCTCAAGTATATATGATAAAGGAGATTACGCCGGAGAATCTGGTGCGTGTTTACGAGGCTCTCGGACGCCCGGCCACAGGCAGGGTAGCTGTTAAGCTTTCTACGGGCGAACCGGGTGGGAATCATTTTTTGCAGCCTTTCCTTATAAAGGATTTAGTGCAGAAAGTAAACGGTACGATTGTGGAATGTAATACGGCCTATGAAGGTGGGCGCGCCAAAACGGCTGACCATCTGAAAGCTGCCGAGGAACATGGCTTTACGGCTATAGCAAAGGTGGACATTATGGATGCAGAGGGAGAAATTGCCTTACCGGTGAAAGGGGGCAAGCACTTGAAAGAGGATTTCGTGGGCTCGCATTATCCCGATTATGACTTTACAGTCGTCTTGTCACATTTCAAAGGGCATGCTATGGGTGGCTTCGGAGGAGCGGTGAAGAACATCTCTATCGGTATAGCTTCATCATCGGGCAAAGCGTGGATTCATTCTGCCGGAAAAACGAAGAATACTTCCGAAATGTGGGGGAATTTTCCACCACAGGATGATTTCTTGGAATCAATGGCTGAAGCAGCCAAAGCTGTGGCCGATCATTGCGGAGAGCAAATTCTTTATATCAATGTGGCGAATAATCTTTCGGTGGATTGCGACTGTGACGCACATCCGGAAGCTCCGAAGATGGGGGATATCGGTATATTGGCTTCGCTCGATCCGGTAGCATTGGACCAGGCATGTGTTGATTTGGTATATGCTTCTGAAGACCCCGGCAAAATACACTTGATAGAACGGATGGAATCGCGTCACGGTATTCATACACTTGAACATGGCGAAGCTATTGGTTTGGGAAGTAGAAAGTATGAATTGATACATTTGGATAAATGAGGATAGCACCTATGGCAGGACGACAGTGATGAATGGAATCATACAATGGCTTGATTACGTAGAAAATGTGTGTGGAAGTTGAATTGAAATAGAATTGTAAGAAATGGAACTGAAAGAATTCTTGGCTTATGTAGAAACACGCAAAGCACTTTGTGGAGAGGAAATTCATCGTTTTATGGATGAAATGAGTTGTGAAGCCCGGCGTATTACATTCGAGCTGAATGGAGCGTATCATAATCCGGATGAAGTCCGGAGACTGTTGTCCGAGCTGTTTGGCAGGCAAGTGGATTCGTCATTCCGTGTATTTCCTCCGTTTTATACTGATTTTGGAAAAAATATAAAGATAGGAAAGAATGTATTTGTGAATGCATGCTGTCATTTTCAAGATCATGGTGGTGTAGAATTGGGAGATGGTTGCCAGATAGGGCACAATGTTGTATTTGCTACGCTAAATCATGGCATGAAACCTGAAGACCGGATGAATACGTATCCGGCACCGATTGTCCTCAAGAAAAATGTATGGGTAGGCTCTAACTCGACTATCCTTTCCGGAGTGACTATTGGGGAAAATGCCATTGTCGGTGCAGGTTCGGTTGTAACCAAAGATGTACCGGATAATGCAGTGGTAGGAGGTGCACCGGCAAAAATTCTCAAATATATAGAATGAGTGTCGGAATATGGCAGAATGGCTTCTTTTGAAGTGAATGGGCTGTTGCTTGTAGTATTTCTGATGCCGTCTTGGTTATATTTGCGACTGCAATGAGCTTACATATATGAAAAACGTTTACCTGCTTTTTTCTTTTTTTCTGCTGGCAAGTATCTGGGGATGCGGAAGCCATTCCGGGCTTACGCCTGTTTCGCAAGCGTTGTATGGATTTGAGCATCCTCAGGATTCTGCTCGGACAAAACTTTGGTGGTTTCATGGTGAAACCGAAACGACTCGTGCAGGTATTACGGCAGATTTGGAGGCTTTTCGTAGAGAAGGTATAGGCGGAGTCGTGTATTATGATCAAGTGCACGGCAAAGGAGAAGGGGCTTTGGAGGCCTTTTCGCCCGAATGGTGGAACATGCTGGTTTTTGCTTCGCAGGAGGCTGATCGTCTCGGACTAACTTTTGAGGCTCACGTTTCGAACGGATATGTGGCGGGAGGACCATGGATTACTCCGGAACTGGGGATGCAGCGACTGGTCACTGCCGATACGATTGTGGAAGGAGGAAACTATGTGGAGATGAATTTGCCATGCTTGGGTACTTCTGTTGCGGGCAAGGATGTGGCCGTATTGGCGTATCCGTTTGGGGAAACCTTGTGGGAGGATAGTAACAATCGCCGTCCTGCGCTGACTACCAATATACCGAATCAGGAACCTGAGACTTATTTTCGGGAGACAAAGCGACTGCCTTCTATTCCGGAGTTGGAATCTGGAAACTCCGCATGGATTACCCTTGATTTCGGCAAAGACTTTACGGCACGCAGTATCACGTATGAAACCCGTCCAAGGGGCAAGGCTACCACCAGTGCGACGAATGTGCCGGCATCTCCTTCTGACACGTTTGTCGGTACGGGCTATCGGATATTGCCCGATTTAGGGAAACTGGAGGTTTCATCCGATGGAGTGCACTATACTCCTGTCTGTTCTTTGAAACCGATATATAAAGCTCATTCAAGCTGGAAACAGAAGACGCTATCTTTTCCGGCGGTGACAGGACGCTATTTCCGCCTCCGTTTTCATGATTGGGCTGAGAGGAATGAGAAAAGCGGAAATCTGCAAATAGGAAATATAGTGCTTTCTGCTTGTGCTTGCGTAGACCAATGGGAAGAAAAAGCAGCCCTTTATTCGGAGTACATTGAAGCTGATCGTACTCCGGCTTATTCAAAGGAGGAAGTGATAGAGGATGACCGTTTGGTGGATTTAACGGGACAGACCGATACATTGGGTGTATTACGCTGGAAAGTGCCTGCGGGTAAATGGGTGGTGATGCGTTTTGCTCATGTTCCGATAGGAAGTAAGACCAAGCATGGCCGCAAAAATTTGATGGGACTGGAATGCGACAAGCTATCCGCCAAAGCGGCAGAAGTCCAATGGAGCCATTATTTTAAGGCGATAGCCGATACGATAGAGGCGCACGGCGGTCATCTTTCGGGGATGGCAATGGATAGCCATGAGGCCGGTTCGCAGAATTGGACTCCCGGATTTGAAAAGGAATTCATGCGTTTGCGAGGATATGATTTAAGGAAGTTTTTACCAGTGATGGCCGGATATGTAGTGCGGTCACGCGAAGTGTCCGACGGCTTTTTGTATGACATACGGCGGACCATTGCCGACTTGGTTTCTTACAACTATTATGGAACTTTTCAACGTCTGTGTGAAGAACGAAAGTTGACTTTTACGGCACAGGCTACCGGTAACGCTCTCTGTCTGGTCGCTGACCAGATACAGGCGAAGGGGCAGGTAGCCAAACCGCAAGGTGAGTTTTGGGCGATTCATCCAGACGGAAACTATGATATAAAGGAGAGTGCTTCCGCAGCCCATTTATATGGGAAAACTGTGGCTTCGGGCGAAGCCTTTACTGATGCGAAGTTCAGTCACTCACTGGCCTATATCAAGCAATTGGCAGACTATGCTTACTGTTATGGCATCAATGAATTCGTTGTTTGTGCGTCGGCCTATCAGCCTTGGCTGGATAGAGTTCCAGGGAATACGGGAGGAGGGCGCCACTATTGTCTGAATCGTAATAATACGTTCTGGCCATACAGTAAACCGTTCTGGGATTATCAGGCACGTTGCGCTTTTTTGATGAGGCAGGGAATGCCGGTGGTGGACTTCTGTCTTTATTTGGGAGGGAACGCGCCGGTGAAGATATTGACTCATCGTCTGCCGGATTTTCCGTCGGGCTTTGATTTTGACGCGTTTACTACGGATGCACTGCTTTCTCGCATGAGTGGGAAGAAAGGACGGGTGGTGTTGCCTGACGGAATGAATTACCGTATGATGATTCTACCTCGCAACGGCGAAGTGACCTTGGATGCGTTGCGTAAAATCGCGTCATTAGTCAAGTCCGGAGTGTCTGTCTACGGTACACGCCCAGTGCGTCCGGGGAGTATCTGTGAAGGAGAGAGTAAGGCGGAATACAGAGACTTGGTGGAGCTGCTGTGGGGAAAGAAAGATACACCCCATGGGAAACGCTCGGTGGGGAAAGGCATGGTCTATTGGGGGATATCCTTGTCCAATGCCGTGGCGGAAGCTGGGTTTCTGCCGGATGTCACGTTGCCGGAGCATCGTAAATGCTATTTTGCCCACCGGAAGCTTGCCGATGGGGAACTTTATTTCTTGGATAATCATGAAGATACTCCTCTGGAGCATACTTTTGTTTTCCGTTGTCCCGGTAAGGTGGTGGAAATGTGGCATCCGGTTACGGGAGAACGTTATACGCTGCGAGGAACTCCTACGGAAGACGGCCGTATGGCCGTTCCCGTCAAAATGGCTCCTCGTGAATCTTTCTTTATGGTATTAAGCGAGAAAGGTTCGGGGCAGCTTTCTATGAAAGATTGGAATGGGAAAGAGGAGGTGATGCCTCTTCGAGGAGACTGGACGGTGGATTTCTCTACGGAGCATGGCGGTCCGGGTATTATGGTGTTTCCAGAGTTGATGGATTGGACAACCCATCCTGATGAACGGGTGAAATATTATTCGGGAACAGCCGTATATCGTCATGTCTTGTCTGTCGAGCGAGAGGATGAAACGGTTACCGGACGCTATTTGCTACGGTTCGATAAATTGGGGGATGTGGCGCGTGTACGGCTCAACGGAGAAGAGGCGGGCATCGTATGGTGCTCTCCATGGGAGATAGATATCACGCCATACCTGAAAGCGGGAGAAAACAAACTGGAAATAGAGGTGGCCAATTCATTGATGAACCGTATGATAAAAGATTCGATGTTACCGGAAAACGAACGGTTGACCTGTGCGACGACCCCTATTGCCACTCCGGGAGATACATTGATTCCATCCGGTATAGCCGGCTCCGTCTGGTTAGTAAGGCAATGTCTGCCTATTCCTTCTTCAAGCTCCTTTTAACCACTGCAGGGTTGCCTGCCGCCAACGAATCGTCAGGGATATCCTTGGTGACTACGCTACCTGCCGCGATAATGCAACGATGGCCTATGGTGACGCCCGGACAGACAATGACCCCTCCGCCTAACCAGCAGTCATCACCTATGGTGATAGGATGGGCGTATTCTTTCTCCTCGCGACGTTCCCGGTAATCCATCGGATGTTGGGGAGTATAAAGCTGGCAGTTCGGGCCTATCAATGTATGATGGCCTATATGAATACCGCCTCCGTCTAAAAAAGTACAGTTGTAATTGATGAATACATGTTCGCCAATGGTAATGCTGCCCTGCGCGTAGTCGCAACGGAAAGGCGGACAGATGACGGACGTTTTCGGAAGTCCCGGAACGACTTGTTCTATCACTTCCCTATACTCATCATCGTAAATACTCATGGTTTGCAATCTGGCACACAAGGCTTTCGCCTGTTTCAATATGGCTTGCATCTCCGGCGTGGAGAAATCGGCGAGTTCGCCGTTTCGCATCTTTTCCAGTTCACTTTTCATAAGGTATGCTTGTCTGTGTATGGTTCCTTGTTGCGGCAAAAGTACAGAAAAGATTCGGAAAGCATACGCTTTGTGCCAAATAATAGCGATATTTGCGGAGAGAAACGGTAGAAACCGAGATGTATGTAAACCAGTACTAAAAAGGAAAAAGAGATGAAAGTAGGAGATAAAGTGCGCTTCCTCAGTGAAGTGGGAGGCGGAATTGTGAAGTCCTTCAAGGGCAAGGACACCGTGTTGGTGGAAGATGAGGATGGCTTTGAGATTCCCATGCTGATACGGGAATGTGTGGTGATAGATACGGACGATTACAATCTGAAACGGAAACCGCAGGTGCCTCAGAAGGAGGAGCCGTCGTCTCATAGGGGAAGTCGGCAAGCGGTTCCTGCTGCGTATGAACAGGAAGAAGAACCGGAGATAACCTATCGTCCGGCTGAAACGAAAGAAGGAGAAAGGCTGACGGTCGTTCTGGCTTATGTGCCGCAGGATGTAAAGGCTATTTCTACTACGGATTTTGACGCCTATTTGGTGAACGACAGCAACTATTATCTATATTATACCTATCTGAGCGCGGAAGGAAAGAGCTGGAAGGTACGTGCGCAAGGAAATATGGAACCGAACACCAAGTTGTTTTTGGAAGAGTTCGGGAAAGAAGCGCTGAATGAACTGGAACATGTAGCCATACAATTGATTGCTTACAAAGATGGACGTAACTTCCAATTGAAGCCGGCTGTCAGTGTCGAGTTGCGCGTGGATACGGTGAAATTCTATAAGTTACATACCTTTACCGAATCCGTTTATTTCGAAGAACCCTCCTTGCGCTATGAGATCGTAAAGGATGATGTGCCGACACGCCAGGTGTTCGCTGAGGCCGAATCGTTGCAACAGGCTTTGATGCGGAAAAAGAACGTGGATAAGTCCCGGCCGCAGCCGATTGTGAAACAACCCCGGAAGAAGAACGATATCGTGGAGATAGACTTGCACATCCATGAACTGCTCGACGATACCGCCGGTATGAGCAATCGTGAGATGCTGGACTATCAGTTAGGAGTATTCCGCAAGACGCTGGAAGAGTACAAGGGAAAGAAAGGACAACGGATTGTGTTTATCCATGGCAAAGGAGACGGAGTGCTTCGAGGCGCGCTGTTGAAAGAATTGAAATCGAAGTATAAGAGTTATACCAGTCAGGACGCTTCGTTCCGTGAATACGGATTTGGCGCTACGATGGTGACTATACATTAATGGCTGGAGCGATTTGCGGCATTTAATGGCCACGTGTGGTTGGCGGTATTCTCTGACGCAAGCGTGTAAGTGTTCCCGTATGCGGTGGAATATGTTCTTTTATACTTATATGATTCCCTGCTCGCTATAATGATTCGATCGAGTCACCCCAATGACTCGATCTGTTCACTCCAGTGACTTAATCAAGTCACTGAAGTGAGCAGGGTATGAATTCCATGAAAGGATGGAGGATAAGACTGTCTGTCAAATGAGTTGGGACCGGTATTCCGATGAGTTTCGGCGAACTGTCGGAATGTGGCTTATGGTTCGAAAAAAGTCTTTCCATGAAAAAATAAAGGGACTCTTTTCGTTTATATCAGCGCATAATGATATATTTGCACTTTGTTATGGACTTAATCCGGTGAAGAATACTGTCAATCTGATAGGATTCTTCCTGAGAGAAGATTTAGGAAAGAGACAAAGATTGAAACCTTAACTTAATATATTATACTATGAAAAAGACATTGGCGGTAGTGCTGTGTGCTTGTTGCACTATGGTCAGCTATCCGCAAGAGAACGTACCTCTATCGTTGAAAGCGGATGTACGGGTGGATTACCAAATGGAAAAGGTAGACGGAGAGACGAATCATGAATCTACCGGTTTCGATGGAAAGTATCTCAATCTTCAGCTGGACGGACGTATCGCTCGTTCTTTCTCCTACTCGTGGAGGCAACGGCTGAATAGGAATCACAATCATCAGAGCTTTTGGGATGCAACGGACTGGGCATATCTTGCCTACGAGCCCGATGAGCATTGGAGTTTCTCTGCCGGGAAACAAGTGGTAGGCATTGGCGGCTATGAGTACGACCGTGCGCCGGTTAATCTCTATGTCTGTTCGGAATTCTGGAACAATGTGCCTTGTTATCAGATGGGCGGAAGTGTCGCGTACCGTTTGCGGGACGGAAATGACAAATGGATGGCGCAGTTCTGCGAGAGCCCGTTCCAATCCCTGTCCGAGGAGGATGAGCTGTTTGCCTATAACCTGATGTGGATGGGCAGGCACGGAAGTCTGAGTACGCTCTATTCTGTGAATATGATTGAGTATGCTCCGGGCAGATTCATCAATTATCTTGCGTTGGGGCATCGGGTGGAGATAGGCAAGGTGGCGGTGGAACTCGATTGGATGAATCGGGCTGCCAGCCGCCAGACTTTTTTGCTGAAAGATTGTTCGGTAATGGGGGAAGTATCGTGGCGTTGCGTTGACAAATTGCGGCTGTTCGGTAAAGTAACCTACGACGTGAACCGCACGGAGCGCACGGCGGATTATTGCGTCATGCCCGGTACGGAACTGACTATGTTCGGGGGCGGAGCGGAGTTCTTCCCGTTGAAGAATAGCAGGGACATACGACTTCATGCCACTTGCTTCTATACCAAAGGACACAACGGGAATCCGGAAGGCACACGCCTTGACAAGCAGGTGGTGGCTCAGGCAGGATTGACTTGGCATATCGATTTCTCCTCATTGACGAACAGATTGTTGAATCTCTAAACAGACTGCCGATATGAAAAACAATCATCGTAGTTGGACTTGGTTCATCCCTCAGGGAATCCCTTGCCTGCTTGTTGTGTTCGCTTTGTTTGGTTACCTGACTTCGGTGATGGGGCTTCCTAATATGCTGAATACCATCATGAAGACGGCGCATGACCTGTTGCTTAATACCGTGTTTTATCTGATGGGAATCTGTGTCATTACCGGTGCGATAGGCCGTTTGTTCGTGGAGTTTGGAGTGGTGAGCTTGCTCGAGCGTTTATTGCGTCCGTTGATGCGTCCGCTCTTTCATCTGCCGGGAGTGGCTTCGTTGGGGGCTGTCATGACATTCCTTTCAGATAATCCTGCCATCATCTCTCTGTCACAGGACAAACGTTTTTGCAGTTACTTCAAGAAGTACCAGTATATCTCGCTGACTAATTTCGGTACGGCTTTCGGTATGGGGCTTCTGGTGATTGTCTTTATGGTAGGACAGGGATACTATGTGGCACCCTTTATCGGTCTGTTCGGTGCCTTTTGCGGGTGTGTCGTTTCCACTCGGTTGATGCAGTGCTTTGTGGTGAAGGCTTATCCGCGTTATGCTGAGGAGCCGGCATTTGAGGAGAAGGCGGAACAGGAGAAAGAGGAGGAGACCGTACTGAAAAAGTCGCTTTTCTTGCGCATACTTGATTCGTTGCTTGACGGCGGCCGTACGGGAGTGGATGTGGGCATCGCTATCATCCCGGGGGTATTGGTCATCTCTACCTTGGTGATGATTCTTACATTCGGTGCTTCTCCGGAGGGGTATACAGGCGGTGCCTATCAAGGGGTGGAACTGTTGCCTTGGTTGGCGGGACAGATAAACATAATCTTCGAGTGGTTGTTCGGGTTTGCCGATCCGCATCTGGTATCCTTTCCCATTACGGCGTTAGGGGCTGTGGGAGCCGCATTGAGCTTGGTGCCGAATTTCATCGAACAGGGCTGGGTAGACGATAACGCAATAGCTGTGTTTACCGCTATTGGAATGTGTTGGAGTGGTTATCTGAGCACTCACACTGCCATGCTCGACTCATTGGGGTATCGAGAGCTGACCTCTAAAGCCATTCTGGCTCACACTATGGGTGGCATTACAGCGGCTATCGTGGCGCATTGTGTATATATGCTTTATGCTTGTTTTTAGGGAGGTGTAAATGAAAACAGCCCTATCAAACTCTATTTTGAGGTAATGATAGGGCTATATTAGTATGTTTGCTTTTTATAATCCGTCACTTTTCCGGGTGCTTTGTACCGTTTTGTCCTCTTCTTCTCATTGATAATGGGAGTGTTGTTGTTTCACATTAAAACGTTCTTATTCTTTATTAAGGTCAGTTTCTGTCTACTTTTCTTTTTTAAAACAGTTTCATCTGTCCTGTGATTTCGTCGATAATGTCGTTTTCGCTTTTCCCTGCGTCTGGGTCTTCTATGTTGTCGGGTTCATTGGAAGTGGATACTTCTTCGGAATCTATTGGCTCGGTTTCGGGTCCAGGGAAACGTATGGGTTCTAACTCGACAATCTCCTCCACCTCGAAAGTGGTAATGCGTTTGCCTTTCGCTTTGAAGCTCTTGATACCAATGAATTCGTCTACGTCAATAAGCAACGGTTCGCGGAAACTGTCTTTTCCTCCAAACATGACTTGTATGCGTGGATATACTTGGCAGGTCAGTAGAATTAGTTTATTCTCCTTGTTTTCTCCTAGGAAGTTGAGTTTGCGGGTCGTATTTTCGAAAGCGAAACGTTTCAGGTAAGGGTAACCCTGCTGGTCTGCATCGTATAGGGCAGCCGACCATATTTTGTTGGCATTGAATTTCTCAATGAGCAAGATCCCAGGATCATAATGGTTGTTTAAATCAAAATCAGTGGTATGGAATTCTCCGTTATCCGAGATGACAAGTATGGTATCATCGCTTTGGAATTCCCCAAGGTAGTCTCCGCGTCCATCGTAGTTAAGGCGGAGTACGTCTCGGTCGAACCAAACTTGTCGTCCTCCTAAAGTGGAACCGCCTCTTTGTTTCAGACTGATTTTGTGCACTTCGTTTTTAGTCAGGATATTGCCCATGGATTGGCGGCCTTTGATAGCGATATCACCGAAATCCTTTTCCAATATAATTCTCTTGAGGCGTGGGTTAGGTTTAAGAGTCACTTTGATGATTTCGGCTTCTCCGTTCGGATTGGCAGTGAAATAGACAATTCGTGAGCCGGGCTTGCCTTGAGCCAGGTCGTACTCCTTATCACGGGTAATACCTGTGACGGCGAAGCGCTTGATGTAGTGATATCCGTCTTTTCCGTCCCGGTAGACCACGTTATAGATGGTACGTTTGTCGTTTCTTTTGAAGATGTTTACATAAAGTACGTTCTTTCCTACGAACATCTTTTCGCTAATGCGGACAACTTTGTATTTTCCGTCCCGATAGAAGATAATCACATCATCAATATCGGAACAATTGGTAACAAACTCATCCTTTTTCAGCCCGGTTCCGATGAATCCTTCTTCCCGGTTGATATAAAGTTTCTCATTGGCTTCTACCACTTTTGTAGCTTCAATGGTATCGAAGTTACGCAATTCGGTCATGCGCGGATGTTCTTTTCCGTATTTTTCTTTCAACATTTGGTACCAGTCAGTTGTTACCCTTATCATGTCATTCAAGTCCCGGTTTATCGCTTCAATCTCCTCATTCATGCGGGCAATCGCTTCGTTCGCTTTATCTTTGTTGAATTTTAAGATGCGGGCCATTTTGATTTCCATCAAGCGCAGGATGTCCTCTTTGGTCACTTCGCGGATAAACATCGGGTAAAAAGGTGTCAGCCGTTCATCGATGTGTTCGCAAGCAGCGTCCATGTTGGGGGCTTGCTCGAATTCTTTGTCTTTATAAATGCGCTCTTCAATAAATATTTTTTCGAGTGATGCAAAATGAAGGTTTTCCAATAGTTCCCCTTTACGGATTTCTAGTTCCATACGAAGCAGGTTCATGGTATTGGCGACCGATTTCTTCAGAACGTCGCTTACCGTAAGAAAATGAGGCTTTTGATTGTCGATGACACAGCAGTTGGGTGAAATGCTTATCTCGCAATCAGTGAAAGCGTAAAGTGCATCAAGTGTTTTATCGGACGATACACCCGGAGCCAGATGAACCAGTATTTCTACTTGTGCCGAGGTGTTGTCATCTACTTTGCGGACTTTTATCTTTCCTTTTTCTACCGCTTTCAGGATAGAGTCTATCAGGGTAGAGGTCGTCTTTCCGTATGGAATTTCGGAAATAACCAATGTCTTGTTATCCAGCTTGGTGATTTTAGCACGTACCTTAACTACACCTCCTCGTTCTCCATCATTGTATTTGGATACATCGATGGACGCACCGGTTTGGAAATCCGGATAGAGCTTAAATGGTTTATTGTGTAAATGAGCGATGGCCGCATCACATAGTTCATTAAAGTTGTGTGGCAGAATTTTAGATGAAAGCCCAACAGCAATGCCCTCTACTCCTTGTGCCAGTAATAATGGGAATTTCACGGGCAAAGTAATGGGTTCTTTGTTACGTCCATCGTAGGAAAGTTTCCATTCGGTTGTTTTCGGGTTAAAAACGACATCCAATGCGAATTTGGAGAGACGTGCCTCAATGTAACGGGGAGCTGCTGCACTGTCTCCCGTAAGAATATTACCCCAGTTTCCTTGGCAATCCACTAATAAGTCTTTTTGCCCGAGTTGTACCAACGCATCACCGATGGAAGCGTCTCCATGCGGATGAAACTGCATGGTATGTCCTACAATATTGGCTACTTTATTATAGCGTCCGTCGTCCAGTTGCTTCATGGAATGGAGTATACGTCGTTGTACCGGTTTCAATCCGTCATTCAGGTGGGGTACGGCCCGTTCGAGTATTACATACGATGCATAATCCAGAAACCAATTCTGATACATGCCGCTAAGTTGGTGTCTGATTGATTCATTAGAAGTATCAGCGGGCTTGTAATCGGAATGTTCAGTACTGAAGCCGTCTTTTTCGATGGTATCGTCGCTCATAAAAAATGTTCTTTATATAGTGAGTTTACAGCAAAATTACGACTTTTTTTGTAAAGTGCCATCAAATTAGGAATCCTTTCGATACTATTTTTTGCAGGAAAGTATAATGGAGCTGTTTGTTACGGCTTGTGAGCAATTGCTTTTGTTTATTGAACTGGATGAGTCCCTTAATTTGTAATAATTAAGTTCTATTTTACCCACCTTTGCAGATAAATATCTATCTTTGTGGCTCTTTTTAAAGAAAATATTATAGAAAGAAGTTATAAAAATGGCACAAGAAGATGTTTTTAAAAAAATCGTATCGCATTGCAAAGAGTACGGTTTTGTATTTCCCTCAAGTGATATTTATGATGGTCTGGGAGCTGTTTATGATTATGGCCAGATGGGTGTTGAACTTAAAAATAATATTAAACAATATTGGTGGCAGAGCATGGTGCTTTTGCATGAGAATATTGTAGGCATTGATTCGGCAATTTTTATGCACCCTACAATTTGGAAGGCTTCGGGACATGTAGATGCATTTAACGATCCGTTGATTGATAACAAGGATTCTAAAAAAAGATATCGTGCCGATGTGCTGATTGAAGATCAAATAGCCAAGTATGATGATAAGATAAATAAGGAAGTAGCAAAGGCCGCCAAGCGTTTTGGGGATGCTTTTGATGAAACGCAATTCCGTTCTACCAACGGACGAGTACTGGAATATCAGGCGAAGCGCAACGCATTGCACGGACGGTTCGCCAATGCGATGAATGCAAATGATTTGAATGAACTTCGTCAGATAATCGTAGATGAAGAAATAGTTTGTCCTATTTCCGGTACGAAGAATTGGACAGAAGTTCGTCAGTTCAATTTGATGTTTTCTACGGAAATGGGTTCTACTGCCGAAGGGGCCATGAGAGTGTATCTCCGGCCAGAAACTGCGCAAGGTATTTTTGTAAACTATCTGAATGTACAGAAAACCGGGCGTATGAAAGTCCCGTTCGGTATTGCTCAGATAGGTAAGGCTTTCCGTAATGAAATCGTGGCGCGTCAGTTTATTTTCCGTATGCGTGAGTTCGAGCAGATGGAGATGCAGTTTTTCGTAAAGCCCGGAACCGAACTGGATTGGTTCTCCAAATGGAAAGAAACTCGTTTGAAATGGCATAAGGCATTAGGCTTCGGTGATGATCATTATCGTTTCCATGATCACGAAAAGTTGGCTCATTATGCTAATGCGGCTACTGATATTGAATTCTTGATGCCGTTTGGGTTCAAGGAGGTAGAGGGTATTCATTCTCGTACAAATTTCGATTTGAGCCAACACGAGAAATTCTCGGGTAAGAGTATTAAATATTTTGATCCGGAGCTGAATGAATCCTATACACCGTATGTAATTGAAACTTCTATTGGGGTCGACCGTATGTTCTTGAGTATTATGTGTGCTTCGTATTGTGAAGAACAATTGGAAAATGGTGAAGGCCGTGTAGTGTTAAAGCTGCCTGTTGCATTGGCCCCTGTAAAGTTGGCAGTCATGCCGTTAGTGAAAAAAGACGGCCTGCCTGAAAAGGCTCGTGAGATTATTGATGAGCTGAAATTCCATTTTCATTGTCAGTACGACGAAAAAGATTCTATTGGGAAGCGTTATCGCCGTCAGGATGCGATAGGTACACCTTTCTGTGTAACAGTGGATCATCAGACCTTGGAGGATAACTGTGTGACGTTGCGTAATCGTGATACAATGCAACAGGAGCGTGTCGCTATCTCCGATTTGAATAGTATCATTGCCGATAAGGTAAGTATAACCAGTCTGTTAAAGACGCTGATTTAAAAAACTATATGAGAAAAAGTTTTTATTTTATAGTAAGTGTTCTGTTTGGTGTCCTTTTCTTTTTGGCTTCTTGCAGTGAAACGAATGAAGAAGACCGTTTCGTAAATTGGCAAGCAAGAAATCAGCACTATCTGGATTCGATTGTGAATCTGGCTCAGAAGAATGCTTCGGGAGAGTGGAGGATTTTCAAGTCATATACATTGCCGCCTGATAATCCTAACGATATAAATATAGGTACAGATCCTTTGGATTATATCTATGTGAAAGTGTTGGAAAGCGGAACAGGGACGATGCAAGTTGGATATCAAGATACGGTAAGAGTGCATTATCGGGGAAAGTTGATTAATGATGATGTATTTAATCAATCGTATAAAGGTGCGTTAAAGCCTGAGTCTGCCGTACCGTCGAAGTTTGGAGTCTCGTCACTGATAAATGGTTGGACTACGGTTTTGCAGCAAATGAGAGAGGGTGACCGCTGGGAAATTTTTATTCCGTGGTCGTTGGCTTACGGACCGGGAATGATGGCAGGCTCTTCGGCAACAATATTAGACTATAGCGTGCTACATTTCGATTTGCAGTTGGTGAAGGTGTATCCGTGGGATGAATATGCTGACAAACCGATTCCTGATTGGAAGTAAAAGGAGATTTTGTGAAAGTGGTTAATGGAAAAACTCTATTCGTGATGTCCTTTTGTGAATGTGTGCATAGGGCTTTTTCTTTCTTCGATAGGGGACAATGGATTTTGCAGCCATAGATTTTGAGACAGCTAATGAACAACCCTCCAGTGTATGCAGTGTGGGAATCGTAGTGGTACGGGGCGGGGAAATCGCAGACTCGTTTTACAGTTTGATTCATCCCGAACCGGATTATTACACTTATTGGAACATGCGTGTACATGGATTGTGCTTGGAAGACACGGAGAAGGCTCCCGTTTTCTCGGAGGTATGGAAACAGGTTATTCCCAAGGTGAAAGGATTGCCTTTCATTGCTCACAATAAAGGCTTTGACGAGCGTTGTCTGAAAGCCGTGCATCGTGTTTATCAAATGGATTATCCGGATTATGAGTTCTATTGCACGTTGCAGCTGTCTCGTCGGAGATGGAAAGGACTTCCTAATTATCAGTTGCATACTGTAGCCGCTTATTGTGGTTATGATTTGAACCGGCATCACCATGCGTTGGCTGATGCGGAAGCTTGTGCCCACATAGCCATGACGCTGCTTGAAGATAGCCATACGAATATCTTTCTCTTTATATTCTTACATAGGTGGAACATTTGAACCACTTATGTGAAATGTCCTTCAATGAACCAAGTAGCACGTCTCTTGGACTCAATGGAATTGGAGATGGGCTCTGTATAGATAAAAACAAGAAACCCATTCTGTTTCGAAGTTTAAGAGGTGCGGCTTATCGCTTGAAAACGGTAACGCCCAATATGCTTTCTCAAAGCTTTGGAACAGGATGGGTTTTCTTGTTTGAATACCGGGAGAATGGTTTGATTAACGGATGTTTCCGACTTTAATCAAGTATTCGGCAATCTGAACGGCATTCAAGGCGGCGCCTTTCTTTATCTGATCCCCTACAATCCAGAATGCCAGTCCGTTCTCGTTTGTCAGGTCCTTGCGGATGCGTCCGACGTAGACAGGGTCCTTCCCTGCAAGGAACAATGGCATTGGATATTCTTTCTCCGCAGGGTTATCCATCAGTATCAGTCCTTCTCCTTTAGAGAAAGCCTCACGTGCTTCTTCTACTGATATCGGACGTTCGGTTTCCACCCAAATGCTTTCGGAGTGAGAACGAAGAGCCGGGACACGGACGCAGGTTGCGCTGGTTTTTACATCAGAGTGCATTATTTTACGCGTTTCATTAAACATCTTCATCTCTTCCTTGGTATATCCATTATCTGTAAAAACATCAATCTGTGGTATGAGGTTGAATGCCAACTGGTAGGCAAATTTATTTACGGTAACAGGTTCCCCTGCCAATACTTGGCGATACTGTTCGTAAAGTTCGTCCATCGCTGCTGCCCCTGCACCGCTGGCTGCCTGATAAGTGGCTACATGTACGCGCTTGATGTGAGAAAGCTGTTCGATGGCCTTTAGAGCCACTACCATTTGTATGGTTGTGCAGTTCGGATTGGCAATAATCCCGCGCGGACGTTCGAGCGCATCTTCTGCGTTAACCTCAGGCACCACCAAAGGTACATCATTGTCCATACGGAAAGCACTGGAGTTATCAATCATCACTGTTTCATATTTAGTGATGGTTTCGGCATATTCTTTAGACGTTCCAGCTCCTGCGGAAGTAAAGGCGATGTCTACCCCTTTGAAATCATCGTTATGTTGCAAAAGTTTGACCTCGATTCCTTTACCGTGGAACATGTATTTTCGTCCGGCACTACGTGAGGAACCGAATAATACTAATTCATCAATCGGAAAATTTCTTTCATCGAGCACGCGAAGAAACTCTTGCCCTACAGCTCCGCTCGCACCAACAATTGCTACTTTCATTTTGTAATTTCTTTATAATGCGTTAATAATAGATTGATATTGAGGTGCAAAATTAGCATATTTTGTCTATAAATCAATATAAGATCTTGGAAAAAAGATGTTATGAGCCTCTTTCTTTTATAAAGGGAGGCGTTTGCTAAAGATTTTTCGTAAATTTGTGCAATATTTACAGCAAAAGCAGAAGCGGCGTATATGGAATGGCTTGATTTTCACAGAACTCTTCCGGTGACTGATCCTACATGGGTGTTTTTTCTTGTGTTGATTATCATCCTATTTGCTCCGATGATAATGGGGCGATTGAGAATTCCGCATATCGTGGGAATGATATTGGCTGGCGTGCTGGTTGGCAAATATGGATTTAATGTTTTGGAGCGTGACAGCAGTTTCGAACTTTTTGGAAAAGTTGGGTTGTATTATATCATGTTTCTTGCCGGTTTGGAGATGGATATGGATGATTTCAAAAAGAACCGAACGAAAGGCTTGGTCTTTGGTTTGGTTACTTTTGTTATTCCGATAGGATTGGGTATATGGAGCAGTATGTTTTTGCTGGGATATGGAATGATTACTTCCATTTTGTTGGCCAGTATGTATGCCAGCCATACATTGATTGCCTATCCGGTAGTCAGTCGTTACGGCCTGTCGCGTTTGCGTAGTGTTAGTATCACCATTGGTGGTACGGCTGTGACAGTTGTGCTGGCATTGTTGGTTTTAGCTGTGGTTGGTGGTATGTATAAAGGAGAAGAAGGAGGAACTTTTTGGATTTTTTTAGTATTGAAAGTCATTTTTCTTTCTTTTCTGATTGTTTTCTTCATACCGCGTATCAGTAGGTGTTTTTTCCGTAAATATGATGATGCCGTAATGCAGTTTATTTTTGTGCTGGCAATGGTCTTTTTGGGAGGTGGAATGATGGAACTCGTTGGAATGGAGGGCATTTTAGGCGCTTTTCTTGCCGGGCTGGTTTTAAATCGTTTTGTTCCGCATGTGTCTCCTTTGATGAATCGTATCGAATTTGTGGGAAATGCGCTTTTTATTCCTTATTTTCTGATAGGGGTCGGAATGATTATTGATCTCCGTTGCTTGTTTACTCAGGGGGAAGCTTTGAAAGTCGCTGCCGTAATGACGATTGTAGCGACTATGAGCAAATGGCTTGCGGCATGGGTCACACAGAAGTTATATGGAATGAAAAGGGAAGAACGTAGTCTTATTTTCGGGCTGAGTAATGCTCAGGCTGCTGCAACTTTGGCAGCTGTACTGATTGGACATGGAATCATTATGGAGAATGGGGAGCGTTTGCTGAATGATGATGTCTTGAATGGTACGGTAGTAATGATTTTGTTTACTTGTATCATTAGCTCTGTTGTGACTGAACGGGCTGCGCGGCGTATTGTAACACAGGAAAATGCGACCTCCGATAATCAGGAAAAGGAGCGGGAACGGATTTTGATATCTGTTGCGAATCCGAATACGATAGAGGGGCTGGTTGATATTTCGCTGATGATGAAGAATCCTCGTCAGAAGGTTCCTTTGGTAGCATTGAATGTTGTGAATGATAATAATACTTCCGAAGCGAAAGAAATGATAGCCAAACGGAATCTGGAGCGTGCGGCCATGATAGCTGCGGCGGCGGATACAAATGTAAAAACAGTGCTTCGTTATAGTCTGAATGTCGCTCAGGGCATTGTACATACGGTAAGAGAAAATGCTATTACGGATGTAGTGATTGGGCTTCATAGGAAAACGAATTTGATGGATTCTTTTTTCGGGACTATGACAGAAAGTTTATTGAAAGGTATACACAGGCAAATTGTGATAGCCAAATTTCTAATGCCGGTGAATACATTACGCCGGATTGTCGTGGCTGTTCCGCCAAAAGCCGAGTACGAGGCCGGTTTCGTCAAGTGGGTGACACAATTATGTCGTATCAGCAAGCAATTGGCTTGTCGTGCGCATTTTTTTGCGAATCAGGATACGCTGAAACTTTTACGGGGAGTCGTAACGAAACTTGAAGCCGACACCGCAACGGAATTCTCTGAGTTGGACGATTGGGATGATTTGCTATTGTTGACAGGGCAGGTAAATTTTGATCATTTATTTGTAGTGGTGTCTGCGCGAAAAGGTTCTATATCTTATCTTCCTTCGTTTGAGAAATTACCGGTTCAAATTAGTCGGTATTTTGCAAATAATAGTTTGCTGGTCATCTATCCGGATCAATTTGGAGAACCGCAAGAAATCGTTTCTTTTTCCGATCCTCGGGGAGAGACAGAGGGGCGTGCCTATGAAGCTATAACTCAATGGATTTATAAATGGTTTAAAAAAGGGGATATGTAAATGGAGCCACAGGGAGATTGGAAACAACGGACCAGGTTATTGTTAGGCGAAGAGAAAGTAGCTCGTTTACGACAGGCCCATGTCTTGGTTGTTGGTTTGGGAGGAGTTGGTGCTTATGCTGCTGAAATGATTTGTCGTGCCGGAGTAGGACGTATGACTATTGTGGATGCTGATACGGTACAGTCTACCAATATTAATCGTCAGCTTCCGGCCTTGCATTCTACCATAGGTAAACAGAAAGCGGAGGTTTTGGCCGAGCGTTTTAAAGACATCAATCCGGAACTTCAATTGACAGCGCTTTCGATTTATCTGAAAGATGAGAATATTCCGGCGTTGCTGGATTCCGGTTCGTATGATTTTATTGTGGATGCTATTGATACGATTGCTCCCAAGTGTTATCTCATTTATCATGCCTGGTCGCGGAACCTCCGGATTATTTCGAGTATGGGGGCCGGAGCCAAGAGCGATATTACCCAGATACAGTTTGCTGATTTATGGGAAACCTGTCATTGCGGGTTGAGCAAGGCGGTAAGGAAACGGTTGCGGAAGATGGGTATGAAGCGGAAACTTCCGGTCGTGTTCAGTACGGAGCAAGCCAATCCGGAAGCCGTAATGCAGACTGAAGATGAACAGAATAAAAAATCCACGGCCGGTACGGTCAGTTATATGCCTGCCGTGTTTGGTTGTTACCTGGCTGAATATGTAATACGGAAATTATGATTGAAATTCAAAGTATAATGAAGAGCTTTGGCTCTTTGCAGGTATTGAAAGGAATAGATCTTTCTATTGAGAAAGGAGAGGTTGTAAGTATTGTGGGGCCAAGTGGAGCCGGCAAAACCACCTTGCTTCAAATTATGGGTACACTTGATAAGCCGGATTCCGGTACTTTGTGGATAGATGGAGTGGAAGCGAGCAGGCTGAAGGAAAAAGAGCTTTCTGCTTTTCGTAACCGCCATATTGGTTTTGTTTTTCAATTCCACCAGCTGCTTCCTGAATTTACGGCGATAGAGAACATTATGATTCCTGCTTATATAGCAGGGGTATCGCCGAGACAGGCTCGAATCCGGGCCATGGAAATCCTTGAATTCCTAAATTTGAAAGAACGGGCGACGCATAAACCCGGCGAATTGTCCGGTGGAGAGAAACAGCGTGTGGCTGTGGCTCGTGCCTTGATTAATCGTCCTGCGGTGATTTTGGCAGACGAGCCTTCAGGAAGTCTGGACAGCCATCATAAGGATGAACTGCATCAGCTGTTTTTCCATTTGCGCGATACGTTCGGACAGACTTTTGTGATTGTCACACACGATGAAAAGTTGGCTGCCCTTACTGACCGTACGATTCATTTGGTAGACGGGCGGGTTGTAGCGGAATGAAATGTATGGCTCTTTGTTGCATTGTTTTTATTCCCTCCAAGGTAGCTGGCAATGTGTTTCTGTTGAAATCATTTTATTAATGTGACAGCCTTCGGCTGGCTTTGCACCCGGGCAGACGAACCGGCTTTTCACCCTCCTGCCGTTGCATACGCCTTGCTACAACTGTCGCAACCGTTATCCAACTCCTGTCGCAATGGTTATCCAACTCTTGTCGCGACCGTTATCCAACAGTCATCGCAATGGTTATCCGCTGACCGCCTCCCTCACCGTCCGGCCGCCGCCTCATCCGTCATCCGATTGTCATGACACCAAGGAGCCTTTTCCCGCCGCCCCAACCATTCCCAAGCCTCCAGACACGCCTTTCCAACGAAGCCCAACCTGTAAGGGGCATCCACCGCCTCAAGCCTGTGATAAGTCAATAGTCTTTTCTATACTTTGAAGGGGATATGCCCATCCTTTTCTGTACATATCGACTGAAATAAGAGCCGGGTTCCGCATTGGGCAAAATGACATAATCCCCCGCCGTAGCGTTGTAGCGTGTATCCTGAAACATGACCCCCATATATCCATGCCATATAGATTACATCGCCCTTTACACGGAACACCGTATGCCGAAGAAAAGCGATCCGGCCGAAGGATAAGGAAGCTGAAGAATTAATGTCCTATTGCTTTTTTAGTTCGAATCCTAGCATTAACCCGTCATATTGTTCCGATAGGGAGCTCAAAGTGGATAAAGCTGTATTGGTGGAACTTTTTGAAAGTATTCCCGCTGTGGTTTTTAGCAATGAGAGTAATTTGTCGGCTTTGAAAAGCAGGCTCATTGTCGAGCCGCTGATGTTCACTTGCGCCGTGAAGCTGATTCCAAGGCGAGTCTTCATGGTGATTGTCTTGTCTGCGTCATTGAATGTATAGGTTCCGGTAATATTTCGCTGATTTAGTGTCTGGGTATAGGTTCCGTCTTCGTTGAAAGTGTAGGAACAGGTTGTATTTTGCAGACCTATTTTGTTGCAAATTTCTGTCATTTGGTTCTCTACTTTCCGGGCGGCTATTTCTCCGCCGGCTTTGGCTAACAGCTTGTCACTTGAAAACTGACAGTCTGGTGCGGAGTATTTCCATGTGCCGATAAGTGAGGCTGCTGATGTTGTGTTTCCGGTAAGAGCTTTACTTACACCGCTGGCCACATCTGTAAGGATGGATTTCCAGTCTTGGGCGTGAAGGGGAATATATCCGAAACAGCTTGTTATGGCTAAAATTAACATTGTACTTTTTATTCTTTCCATTGCTTTGAGTTGTTATGTTTGTTTCTGAGCGCGAATTTAGTTAAAAAGTAGTTGATAAGCGATGAAATGAGATAAAAGTTAACACAAGAACGATGAATAATACTTGTTTGTCGTTGAATGGATGGTTATGTTCATTCATGTGTGGAGCATTCTGCGCACAATCCTTTTATCACGTAATTAATGCTTTGAACGGAAAATCCATCCGGCAATTGCACGATAGGTACGTGAATACTTTTCAGGCAAAAGGTACGATGACATTGCTCACAATAGAAATGAGTATGTTGTTCACTGATGGAGCAGTCACAGTCGTGGCTGCATACGGCGTATTTTAAAGAGCCTGTTCCATCGTCTACTCCATGGATAAGGTGATGTCCGTGAAACAGGGTGATAGTACGGAAGATGGTTGATTTATCCACTGTGACTAGCTCGTTTTCTAAATCGAGCAATGATACGGCTCGGTCGAGTCGTATCATTGTTTTGAGTATAAGAAGGCGTATGGCTGTTGGTTTTATCCCTCTTTTTTCTAACTTTTCCAAATAAGCCTGTTGATCCATTCTTTTCTGTTTTAAATTAGTCTTGGTTCTTGAATTGTTGAATACGCATGGCGTTGAATATCGCTAATAAGGCTACGCCCACATCGGCGAAAACAGCTTCCCATAGTGTGGCAATTCCTCCGGCTCCCAATAAAAGGACAATGATTTTCACTCCAAAGGCCATGGAGATATTCTGCCATACGATGCGTCGGGTTTGTTTTCCCAAACTGATAGCGGTGAGTAATTTGGAAGGACGGTCATCCTGTATGACGACATCAGCGGTTTCGATTGCCGCATCGCTTCCTAATCCTCCCATTGCAATACCTATATCGCTCATAGCTAATACGGGGGCATCATTTAGTCCGTCGCCAACGAAAGCTATGCGATTGTTTTTACATCCTTTTAGTTTTTCCAAATGTTTCACTTTTTCTTCCGGGAGCAGATTTCCATACGCTTTTTCAACGCCTAATTGTTTGGCTAAGTTAGTAACAATGGTCTGTTTATCTCCTGAAAGTATCTGAATATTATTAATATTTAAGGCTTTAAGTCCTGAAATTGTTTCTTTGGCATCTTCTTTGGGGGTATCGGTCAATGACATATATCCTTTGTATTGTCCATCTACAGCACAAAGTATGGTCATTTCCGGAATATTCTGCAGATTGGTTGGATAAGCAATGGAATGAGACTCGAATAAGTCGATGTTACCGACGAAAACTTGGTGCCCGTCTATTGTTCCGCTTAATCCCATGCCCGTTATATCTGCGGACTTTTCCACTTTTTTTAATTCATATTGTCTTTTCTCGGCTTCTTCCACAATGGCTTTGGCTATGGGGTGGTTGCTTTGTTTTTCGAGTGAGGCAATCCATTTCCATAACTCCCGATCGCTTGTTTCGTAGGGGTGAACCTGCTGAACTTGGAAGATTCCTTTGGTGAGTGTGCCTGTCTTGTCGAAAACGACCGTATTGATTTGGGTAATGGCATCCAAATAGTTCCCTCCTTTAAACAGAATTCCTTGTCTTGAGGCTGCCCCGATTCCTCCGAAATACCCTAAAGGAATGCTTACTACCAGAGCGCAAGGGCAAGAAATAACCAGAAAGACTAAAGCCCGGTACAACCATTCATTGAACAGAAAGGTAAAATCTGTTGTAACCAAGGCATACAAGTATGGGACTAATACAATCAGTATGGCAAATACTGTGACTACAGGAGTGTAAATATGGGCGAATTTACGTATAAATAATTCGACCGGGGCTTTTCTTTCTGCGGCGTTTTGTACTAATTCCAACATCCGCGACAGGGTACTTTCTGCGTATGGTTTTGTCACCCGGAGGTGTATCACTTTATCTGTCGCAATAACTCCTGCCGGAACGGGTTCTGCATAGTGATAGGTACGGGGAATGCTTTCTCCGGTAAGAGCTGCGGTATTGAATACAGCGAAGTCTGTGAGTAATATTCCGTCTAAAGGAACTCTTTCACCTGATTTAATTTCTATTTCTTCTCCGGGTAATACCGTATTGGGATGTACCACTCTATATTCGCCTTGTCGTAGAACGGAGGCTTTGTCCGGACGGACATCCAGAAGCGAACGTATATGGGAACGCGCTCTGCCTACGGCTGCGTCCTGGAAACGTTCTCCTATGGAATAGAACAACATGACGGCAACTCCTTCCGGATACTCTTTGATATAAAATGCGCCGAAAGCGGCAAGGCTCATCAACGTATATTCATTAAAAATGTCTTTTTGTCGTAGACTTTCGATGGCTTCTTTTAAAACGGGAAGTCCGACTGGCAAAAAAGCGCATAAATACCATAGCAGGGCAATGGTAGGATTTTGAAACCAACCGATGCCCGCGGCTTGCAGGAATATACCGAAAAACAGACACAGCATGGAGATAATTTCTGCACTATATTTTTTCATAATTTGAATTTTTATTACTGTGACAAAAGTAAGTGAAAATAAATGCAACTTGATTGCAAACAATATTTTCTTTTATTTGGTTAGGAGATTGTTTCTTTTTTGTTGTATTTTTGGCGAGAGATTTGTAAACATGAATATATAATGAAATAACGGAGTGAAAGATGAACATCAATACAGAGAATCCTTGTGTAGCAGGTATGGATATTGGTGGTACGAACACTGTCTTTGGCATTGTAGACGCACAGGGTAATATTTTGTGCCGCGACAGCGTGAAAACTCAGGAATATCCTGTAATAGAAGAATATATAGATGCCGTTTGCGAAAAATTGATATGTATGGTCAGGGAACATGTTGGACCTAATAATTTGAAAGGTTTGGGTATCGGGGCTCCTAATGGAAATTACTATAGCGGATGTATCGAACAAGCGGCAAATCTTCCTTGGAAAGGGGTTGTGCCTATAGCTTCGATGTTTTCAGAAAAAATAGGACTTCGGGTTGTTTTGACCAATGACGCAAAAGCTGCGGCATTGGGCGAGATGACTTATGGGGCGGCACGTGGAATGAAAGACTTCATTATGATTACATTGGGGACAGGGGTAGGAAGTGGTATCATAGTGAATGGGCAACTAGTATATGGATATGATGGCTTTGCCGGCGAATTAGGGCATGTCATGGTTCGTCCCGGTGGACGCCGTTGCGGCTGTGGACGAAACGGTTGCTTGGAGACTTATTGTTCGGCTACAGGAATCGTCCGTACAGCACGTGAGATGTTGCTGGCAAGTACCGAACCAAGTTTGTTACGTCGTGTTCCAATCGAAGATTTGACCTCTATAGATCTTTATGACGCTGCGGTGAAAGATGATAAGCTGGCTTTGGAAATCTTTCGTTTTACAGGCACGGTATTGGGAGAGGCTATAGCCAATTTTGTCTTGTTTTCTCGTCCAGAGGCTATTATTCTTTTTGGCGGGTTGGCAAAAGCGGGTCATTTTATTTTGGAGCCTACTCAGGCAGCAATGGAAGCAAATATGTATAATGTATTTAAAGGAAAAGTAAAACTATTGTTTTCAGAACTGAAGGATGCTGATGCGGCTATATTAGGAGCCAGTGTTTTGGCTTGGGAAGCAAAGTAGATATAGATCCTGATGGCAAATCTGAATTGCTTCTACAAATCACTTTATTTTAATCTCTCTTTTTGTTGTCATAAATTTAAGTAGTACCTTTGCAACCGATTTTTTTGTCTGTCTAAAAGGTTGATACATCCTTTTCTATATCGGGAATAGTGAATAAAATTTTTTATATACTACTATTTTATCTCCTGCTCTATGGAAGTACTGTTGGAGCCTATGCTCAGGAGATACAAAGTGATTCAATCGTAAAAGAATTACTAAAAGAATGGGGAGTTCATGTAACCGAGCATAATAAAGTTAAATTGTTGAAGAGCGGTAAAGCTAAATTTGCAGATATGTTTGAGGCCATAAGTCAGGCCCGTCATCATATTCATTTGGAGTATTTTAATTTTCGTAATGATTCTATTGCAGGGGCTCTTTTTGAGTTATTGGCGGAGAAAGCGGCCGAAGGGGTGGAGGTGCGTGCTCTTTTTGACGCATTTGGTAATATGTCGAATAACCAGCCCCTGAAAAATAAACATTTGAGAAAGATTAGAGCAAGAGGTGTTGAAATCTATAAATTTGATCCGATTCGTTTTCCTTATGTAAACCATGTATTGAAGCGCGACCATCGGAAAATTGTTGTGATTGACGGAAAGGAAGCCTATACTGGCGGCATGAATGTGGCTGATTATTATTTGAACGGGACTCCTCAAGTGGGTTCATGGCGTGATATGCACATGAGGATAGAGGGGCCGGCTGTGAGCGATTTACAGCGTATTTTTCTGAAAATATGGAATGAGGTAACGAAGCAACAAATTGGGGGAGAGACGTATTTTCCGATGGAGGAAGATATGGTAAAGAGTGATGCAACCGAATGTGTTAACGATTCTGTGCCGCTGATAGATTCTGCCGTACAAATGGCTGTGTCGGATTCAACAAAAAACTCTCATCTGCGGGTTGATAGGAAAGAATTGGATACGTTGCGAGTTGGAATGGGCCTATTGCATAACGATGTGGAATTGGCTGTTGTAGATAGGGAACCGGGAGTAACTCCTAAGTTAATCCGTCATGCCTATGCTGCTTCTATCGAGCAAGCTGGCGAAAAGATTCAATTAATTAATCCATATTTTGTGCCTACTCATTCTATTAAGAAAGCGTTGAAGCAGGCTATCAAAAGAGGTGTAGTAGTGGAGATTATGATATCTTCTCATTCGGATATTCCTTTTACTCCTGATGCCTCATTTTATTTTGCCTATAATTTGGTGAAACATGGTGCAAGAGTTTATTTGTATGATAGAGGATTCCATCATTCTAAGGTAATGATGGTAGATAATAAATTTTGTACATTGGGGTCTGCTAATTTAAATAGCCGCAGTTTGCGTTATGATTATGAAGTGAATGCTTTTATCTTTGATAAAGGGGTAACCAAAGAGTTGACGGATATGTTTGAGACTGATAAGAAAGACTCTACAGAACTGACCGGAGAAATATGGAAAAAGCGCTCTCCATGGAAGCGTTTTGTTGGTTGGTTTGCCAATATCTTTGCACCGTTTCTTTAGAAAGCTGCACCGAAGCGGAAACTGATTTTTTCTAAAATCTGGTTTCCCTGTACCTTTTTGTACTGTAAGGTACTAAGATGAGGCGACAGTTCTTTCTTATTGCTTCTGAAAGAAACAGTACTGGTTTCAGTCGTCGGTAAATTCAAAGAACCGTTAAGTATCCATTGTATCGTGTATCCAAGTAATGCATCGCTCTCTGGATCTCCTATTTCTCCAAGAGGAGCTGGATTCGAAATCTCATTATAGAAATAGTTGGGTTGGATGCCATTTTCGTATTCTGATTTGTCTTTACTGTTATATACGGTTGCCACAATAGGATGTATGGTGAAATCATATGGAGAAGGAATCCCTATGGACGCTACATTTTTTCCTACAGTAGTGGAGCCTATTACGTTTACTTCCATATAAGGTTGCAGGCAGTAAATGGTGGTTTCCGAAGCTGACGCCGTATAGGGGCTTGTGATAACGTATAGTCTATTGATGCCCAAGTTTTGTGCCGCTAAATCGGTATTCAGATTAGAAGTATAGTTACGGTCGGTATTTTGATTGTTATATTGCAACGAGTAAAGAGGCTGTCCTAGGCTTTCGGCAGGAGCCAGAAAGCTACATAATTCTGTAATGCAATTCATCGCTCCTCCAAGGTTATAACGTAAATCGAGAATGAATTCATTCACTCCTTGACTTTTAAAGTCTGCGAAGATGCTTTTCATTTCATCGTTATATTCTGTACCGGTATCAGTCAGTCCGGGAGAATAGTGGTCGTACATCAGGTAGCCGATACGCTTGTCCGGTTGACTGGCAGGTTTGAATATGGCTACTTTATAAAAGGGGGTACTGGAAACTTGTTGCGCTGCTTCCATCTCTATTGTCGTTTCTTCTCCCCAATTGATGACGGCTTCCCCATTTTCCATGGTGAGAATCAAATTGGCAATACTAAGTGTTGTGGCACCTCCCTGCATTAGATAACCGTAATTGTTGTCTGTAACATAAACTCCTCCTACTTTAGTAATCCAGTCCCCTCGTTTTAGTCCGGCTTTTGATGCGGGAGAGCCAGGCAAAACAAATAATACTCTGGCCATTTTATGGGCTGTGGTTCCGGTAGGGTCGTTGTAGATCGTGAAATCAAATCCATAGGACAACGCTCCGTCAATGTGGAGATTGTTGTCCGTGGTAGGATTGTCAGACTCTGTGCTTTCAAAGTAAGAAAAACGGTCACCTTCTCCGTTGCGGCATTTAGTGGAGAGTATACTTTGGAAAAATTCTTTAGGATCGGCAAAATAATTTTCTTCTTTTACAGTGGGCATATCGTAGTGCCACAGGTAGATGTTTTGCATTTGTTGCTCAATCCAGCGATCTTCTTGTGTAAGGGCTGCATATTCTCCACTGCGGTCTTCTCCGCAGGAAGTGAGAAGTAATGCAATGTCAACCGACCAAAGGAGAGGATATTTAATAAAGTTGTTCATACTTCAATGGTTTAAAATTGTACAAATGTATATTATTCTGTTTAGATAGTATTCGGATGAGAGGATAAAAATTTATAAATAGGTGGATGGGAAAGCGCACGCTGCCGGCATAAACATCGTGACATTGCGTTGGCAACATCACGATGTGGTAAGGCAAATGGGGAAGGAAAGGTCAGGTTATTCTACCAATGTGGCTCCCATCAGTCCGATAATTACATCGTTGGCACGTGTCTCGATGCTTAACTTTTTCAGTTCTTTCTTCTTGTCAAGAGGCAAATAGAGAATGGTAGCCGCTCCGCCGGGAATACGTCGGTCGTTGAATCCTTTCAGTCGCAAATCTTTTTCAAGCTGATTGCTTACGTGGCCTGAAGAAAGAACAACTCGGTATGGGCGAGGGGCGGCGCTCTGGAAAGCCACTCCATCTAAATACAAATCTTGTTCGATAGGAACCCAATTTTCCGGGTTGACCAACGAAAGGGTTTCTTGGTTACCGTCTTGATAGGTTATGCGGACGATTCCGTTTTCGTGACGACATTGCATGTGATTGGTACTGCCTGCCAATAACAGGTAAATTCCCTTTGCTTTCCCATCTAATTTGACGCATACGGAGTCCGGATATTGGTCCCATAAAGTGGTGTACGCAATGTTCTTCCCTTCGGCGGGTGTACGGAATGGAATACCGTGCGGCGTGGTAAACACATTGTCGCGTATTTGCCTGCGGAATCCGGTGTCATCGATGTCGGCGGTCTCTTTGGGATGGCACCATTCCCCTATGCCTTGCAAAGGAATTTGCAGGGTGGTATAAGGGGAACGGGGGCTTGCGTATTTGTTACGGAAAATGTCGGTAACGTTCGCGTTCCAAGTGTTATCCATTTGTACGGGATGGTATTGCGCCAAGGGATGGATGGGAAGTTCCGTTCCGTAGAAACGTGCGGCTTTCGCCGGTCTCTCCACGTTCATGGGTTGCCACCATTGCATGGCTCCCTGCCGCATCCGGACAAACCAGGTGGCATCGCCCGGTGTACCGATCAGATTGCCTGAAGAGGCGTTCCGGAGGTCCGTACCTTCGTGCGTGGCGGAAAGGATGGGAGTGGCCGATTCCATGGCTATGCGTTTTCCTTTCCATTTGATTTCTACCTGTATTTTCTTCTCGGCAGGGCAGATGATGGCGATACGGGGCATGCCTACACTTTCCATGAGCTCCGGAGTTATCTCTTGCCCGTTTACGCGTACCGATTCATAGTTGTCTTTCCAGGCAGGGAGAACAAGCCGGAGGGTAGCCTCTTTCTTAAAACGGGGCTCGATGAGATAGGTCTCTTTGTCTCCTTGGCGGCGGAAAGAGAAATCCATATAGGTGGCGTGTAGGGAAGCATGATTCCATTTTTGCGGGAATCCCGGACGAATCTCCACATTCCCTTCCAACAGGTTGGGATAGATACCGAACAGGCCTTGTGTCAGAGCACGGGAAGCTACTCCTATCGGGTCGCCGAAGTCACGGTAACACTCTCCGCGTGCGGAGTCATAAAAGCTGATTTGTCCGAAGTTGCCCGGACAGTGTCCTAAATACATACCGTCAAGCACCGAACTCTTGAACAGGTGGAACGCCTCTTCCGGTCGGCCTGCCTGCCAGTAGGCAAGTGCCGTGTGCCAGACTTCTGCGAAGGCCACATTGTTGATACTCCATGAGTAGGGCATCCAGTTGGTGGTTGCCACCGTATAATATCCCTCGTCTTTCAGTCCGGCTCCTTGCACCGGAATACGGGGGATGTGGCGATCGATGTAGCGGGTAGCCTGATAATATTGGAACGGGTCACTCACATCGGAGTCGATGGCATGGTAGACAGTCCATACGGCAGGAGAGGTGTGCGGTTGCTTGTGTCCCATGAAATCCTGGAATTCTGCCCAACAACCTTTGTCTGCCATCCAGAGTCGCTGTTGGAGGGCTTGTTTTATCTTTTCCGCCTCTTGCGCATAGGGGCGGGCATTTTCTCCTATTTTCCCGGCTATCTCGGCTGCCAGTTTGTTGGCCCGGTAGTTATAGGCTGATGAGTGGGTGACGGCACCGCTGTTGTAATACAAGGCGTCACTGGCCCAGATGCAGCAATAAGCGTCGTACAGTCCGTCGTTGTCAGGGTCGAAGTTCCGTTTCTCCCATGTCAGGTGTCGGGTGATGACTGGCCACATCTTCCTGGCATACTCTATGTCGCCCGTCCAACAGAGATGCCATAGCAGTTCGTCCATATAGCAGAGGTTCATATCGTAATGGTGCATCTGGTTGTTGCGGTTCGGATTGCGGCAGATGTATCCGTTGCTGTACATCTGTGTGCCCCATTTCTTGGCGGCACGGGCATTATTCATTGTGCTGTCCTGCATAGGATGCGGATATACGGGAGATACATCCGTTACTTGCGAGGCGGCATAATTGTCGAAATGGGTGCGTGCACGCTCGTTCCATCCTAAGCAATCACCCGTGTAAGCCGCCCTCCATCCGTTTAAGGGCATTCTCCATCCGTTGGCGCCGTGTAACCAGACTTCTCCGTCCCAAATACCATCGGCGGCGGCCACTAATGCTCCGCCCAAGGTGTTGATATAGGGGTCGGGAGTGTCTATCTTGAAACGGGAAACCAATGCCACGCGTGCCTTTTCGGCAGCTTCGTACATTTTTTTTCCTTGGGATATGGAGAGGGAACGGAGGGCTCCGTCCTCATAGAGTGCGTACGCTTCTCCCTTGGTGAACTTCAGGCGGAAGATGTCAGGTGTCTCGGATAGGGAAGCCTCGAAGCTGTCTGCCGGGTCGGCTCCCATATCACCGCTCCGGTTCAGCCTTTTGGCGCGTATAGGGCCTACCAGCCCGGACAGACGGAGGTCTTCAGGCATGGAGCCGGCCTTGAAATGCCAGATAGCACCTTCTTTGCCGGGAAGAGTCAGGACACTTACCTGCAGCTTTGCGGGCATGGAAGCGACTGGCGTGGAAGTAACGTCCGTGCCGTTCCAACGGGAGTCGGCAAGGAGATAACTACGGCGTCCCGGTGTATAGCGGGCTTCACAATATTCCGTGGAATCTAAGGCTATGGTCTGTCCGCCGGATTGCAGCCGAAAAGCGATGTGCAGGCTTTTGGGCTTGCCGTATGCGGCAAATACAGGCCGGTCGCTTGTTTCCAGCCGCCAGGCTGTGTGCGTGCCGTAAAGGGGACGGGTGAAACGGTTTTTTCCGTTCACGCATACAAAGTCTTCCCCCTCCGGATAATATTGCAAGCTTCGTTCGACACCACGTTGATCTTCATTGTAGGAGGTAGATTCGATGTAGTCCCTTCCTTCCACAGCGGCTCTCTTCGTGTCTGAAAGAGGCTTGGGTTGTCCGTATGCGGCGGATACCGTGTATATGACAAGGAATGTGATGAACGATAATTTCTTCATAAGATGCTGTTTGTATATTGATTCGTACATAATTGACTTGTTCCACCGCGGTTTGTGTGACAGTATTTATTCTATCCGCACAATCTGTGGTGGAACAATATGGATAGTGTGACGGGCGATGGGTTATGGCATAGGTTTCAAACCTTCCCAGCGTACATTCCATGTACCGTCTTTCGGAAAGCCCGGATTCTTTTCCGTGCATCCGTCCCAACCGGCGCACATCATGGCTACGGCGGTCAGCAAGCCTCCGTTGCCTGGCAGATAAATACGCAGGCGTCCGTCTTGATAGTTATGTCCGTTTACCAGATAAGTGTTGGTGCGTTTGTCCATCAACAGGGCACCTACCGCTTTTTCCGGTTCGCCCATGCGGGCGGCGTTCATGGCGGTCATCGGATAGTCCCACCCCCAGGTTTTGCCCCAGTTCCAGTTGTCCCATATCCAGTGCAGGGTGTTCTTCATGTAATCTTCCCGTATCAGTTTGTTCATCGGAAGAATGCCTACGGAACCCAGCACAGCCATGTGGTCGGAAGTAAAGCGGACATCCTTGTAGGTATCCGTTGCCGTTTCGGCAGCCAAATAGAGCCCGTCTTCATTGTAGGCCAGCGGCGATAACTTGTCTATCATTTCATCCCATTGGAGGTTACGTTGCAGGCCGCGGCGTTCGCGCCACTGCTGTGCCACTTGCATGGCATAATGCCAGTAGGATAATTCGAACGGCGGATTCACTGTTTCGGCAGCCCTCAGTGTTTCTTGGGCAGGGATGGCGCCTTTCAGGATGTAGCGCCCGTCCAGTGTATCGTATGTGGCGAAAGAGTACATGAATTCGGCTGTTTCCTGTACCAGTTTTCCATATTTTTCCAATACCTCTTTGCTCTCCGGATGATTGCGGTAAATCAGTTCGGCCAAATAAATAAGGTGGGGCTGTTGCCAGATGAGGAAACTTCCCACTTTGGAAGGAGCCTCCGTACCGCTTGGGTCGGTCATCTTCATCCAGCGTATGCCGTCGAATCCCTGTCGGCGGGCAATCTCCCTTGCTACCGGCTCTACCGATTCGTACCATCCGAGTGTACGGTCGAGCAGTGTATCCCGATTCCACAAGGCGAACTGTGCCTGGTGCCACCAGATCATTTCCAGATGGAATTTGCCGAACCAGGAGTTGTAGGTTAAGCCGGTTTCTTGCGGAGGAGTACTGCCGGCGCATTGGATAGCCAACAGATATTGGCTCAGTACTACACGGCGTTCCAGCTCTTTGGCGCGCGGATCGGTACAGGCCGAGAAGTCTGCGGCGCCTCCGTTTGTCCAGAATGCTTTCCAATATTCGGCAGCGGCGGTTGCGGTTTCTGCAAAGGAAGGTAACGCGGAACGAATATTGCCTTTCGGGGCACTGTCGGTGGCTCCTGTCTGGAATTCGTTGTCGCGGGTGAACCGGCAGGAGAAAGCAAGCGTATCCGTAGCGGGAGTCAGTACGAAATAATTCTTGTCTTTTTCTTCCAGTTTGGCTTTTCCTTGCCATTCCAATGCGACATAATAAGTGGTTGCGTCCAATGTACGTTTCAACAGGGCGCTTTGTTCGTCCTGATAGAGAATAGCTGTGGTGTGCTTGTCGTTTGCTTCCCAGTTGCAGGCGTCATCACAATGTCCGCCGGTCGGGTAGGGGAAGCGTAGACAGATACCTGTGTGGGCTTTTGACTCGATTTGGGCAGCCACCATATCCTGTTGGGGATGGCAGACCGTTTGGACGGTGTAGTCATTGCCTTGGTAACTGAAGCGGCTGTGGATGATTCCGTTCCACATGTCCAGTTCCTGTTGTATGCCGGTAATCTGTTGAGGGGCGGCAGCTTCACCAAATTCAAAACCGATGATTCCCAAATGGAGGCGGTGTGGGTTGACTCGGTACCAGTTAGAGGCGTCTTGAGCACGTCCATTTTCTTTGAACTGGGTGGCATAAAGTTCTTTGTGACCACGCCCGAAGTCGTATTCTTTTAAAGCTTCTTCCGGTTTCAGGTCCTTTGGGTTATCGAAACAGTGCCATCCCCATTGACTTTGGGTCCCCAATGGAACGCCCGTTTTATAAATGGCCGGGAACGTCTGCAAGCCGGTGGCGTCAACAGTAAAAGCGAATTCTCCGTTGCCTACGGACAGGGAGGATAGCGAGTCGATAGCTGTCACGTGCGGGTTATTGCGCGTAACCAAAGCCTGTCTGTCAATAGGTGTCTCCTTGGGGGAGGTGCATGCAGCCATAAGGCACACGGCTGTCAAGGAGGTAAAAATCGTATTTCTCATAAGCGTATAAGTATAATTGGTTGTGTCTCTTTGTGCCACATTTGTGGCAACGGGTGTTTATTTCTTTATGCGTATCTTGTCGTATTGCTGTTCTGCTTTGATCTCCGTATACTTGGGCGCGTCCATCATCTCTACCAATGCGCGCAGGACTGGTCCTTCACCCATTGGATCATTCGTCTGGGTAGGGCGGTTATAGTAATAGGATACGGACGGCATAATGCCTGTTCCTACGCAAATGGCTGTCACATCTCCGTTATCCGTGATTTTCTTCATCATGCCTTTCAATCCCTGTTCGGCTACGTAAATGAAATCCGGATGCAGCCATCCCTCTTTTACTCCGCGGGCGATGCCGAATACGAACATGGCCGTGCCGGTGATTTCTTCGTAGGAGTCTTCTTTGTCGAGAAGTTGGTGCCACAGGCCGTCTTTTCCCTGATAGCGGGCCACTCCGCTGGCTTGTTGCCGGAAGTTCTCGATGACGGCTTGCCTCATGGGGTGTTCTTTCGGCATACGGCTCAGCAAGTCGGCTTGTGCCATGAATACCCATCCGTTGGCACGGCTCCAATGGGCCACTCCGTGCTCTTTGTTGTCCGTGTGGTAGCAATGGTAATAGATGTTCTTTTCCGGACACCATAAGTATTTGGTATAGTTCAGGACTTGATTGGCCGCATCGTCGAAATAACGATTGTCGCCGGTAAACTGTCCCATGCGTGACAGGAAAGAAATCGCCATGAAGGCATCATCTGCCCAAATGGTATTGACGTGCGGCCAGATGCGGGCGATGGTTCCGTCAACCAAGCGTGGTTCGGCATAGCACAGGTGGTCGCTGGTCTCGTTGATGTATTGCAAGAATGCGGCGTTCGGATATTTCATCTGAAGCTCTATCAGACTGGCACCCATCGGACCGTTGTCGTCCAATCTCTTTCCCCGGAAGATCATGTGCCAGCTCAGTTTGCGTACGGCATTCCATCCCCCGTCTTTCATGGCCTTGTCGTACTGCTTCTTGAAGAACTCCAGGTTTCCCTCGTTGAATACGAAGTTCATGTTGCGCAATACATACTGTTCATATTTCTTGTCGCCTAACTTGTCGCCCAGTTCCATCAGGGCTATGTTTGTTACCCCGTTGGTGTAGTGCCAGTTATTGTATTTGCAGTTTACTTTCACGTCCATGGAGAAAGGCACCTCCTTCAAGTTGGTGTAGGTTTCTCCCGTTTTGGTATTCTTGAATTCGTAAGTGGTAGAAGCCACAATGCGGTCGGCTATTTTGACGGCGGCTTCGCGAGCGCTCATTTTGGTTTGCGCGGTCAGACTGGCTGTGGCAAGCAGCAGGGCGCTTAACAGGTATGCTTTCTTTTTGTTCATGGTTTTCTCTTTGTTAAGGCGTCGTCCGGAATTTGCCTGATTTTTCCCGGACGATGCGGATGATACAAGTGCTTCTTTTTCTCTATTGTTGTTTGATGTTCTGGCAGAATCTGGTCTTCATGCTTTCTCCTTTTTTGGGATGAATCTGTACATTCTTCAGGGAGATGTCTTCACTATATATGAATTCTCCTCCAAGTTCGGAGGTGATGGAGATGTTTTCCAGTGTGATATGGCGGATAGGCATTTCCGGTATACCGTTGAAGAACAGTGCCCGGCGTGCATTGGAACAGGCCAGGTTGCTGATGTGGATATGACGGAAACAGGGGGTGGTCTCGCTGACAGGTTCCGGTTCTACCTTTGCCGGCACTTTCTCGCCGCTTTCCAGTACTTCCACCGCTGATTTGCCTCCGTAGTACAGATTGAAGGTGACGGGTTCGGTAGGAATGTCAATCATGGAGACGCGGTCAATCCAGATGTTTTCCACGATCCCTCCCCGGCCTCTTTTGCTTTTGAAACGCAGTCCCACGTCCGTTCCTAAGAACTGGCAGTTGCTGACCGATACATTTCGCACTCCTCCGCTCATTTCACTTCCGACTACAAAGCCGCCATGTCCCTTGAATACGGTACATCCGTCCACCACCACATTTTCGCAAGGCCGTGCCCGCCGGCGTCCGTCTTCATCTTTACCGCTTTTCAGGCAGATGCCATCGTCTCCTACATCAAAAGTGGAATTGACAATCAGCGCGTTCTTGCATGATTCCAAATCCAATCCGTCTCCGTTCTGCGAATAACTGGGGTTGCGCACTTGCACCCCTTCTATCAATACATTCTCACACATGAGCGGATGAAGGTTCCAAGCCGGAGAGTTCTGGAAAATCACTCCTTGCAGCCATACGTTTTTGCATGAGATGAGGCTTACCATCACCGGACGCAGGAAATGGCGCACGCTTTGCCATTCCTCTTCACTTTTCAGATTCTGCGGAACGTTCATGTTGCTGATGGTGTCTCCTTTCAGGGTTTCCGGGTAGGGGAACCAATAATCGGGACGTTTGAATACACCTCCTCTTGCGATGGTGCTTTTCCACAGGCTTTCGGTTACTTTTCCCTTTTTCAACGGACGCCAGAAATGTCCGTTCCCGTCGATGGCTCCTTCTCCGGTAATGGCGACGTCGGTCAGGTTGCGTCCGGAGATGGGAGACTGGCATCTGCGTGTGTCCAGGCCTTCGAATACCGTTTCTACCAGAGGGTATAGGTCCACATCGGGTGAGAACAGGATAATGGCTCCTTTCTCTAAATGTAAGTTGATATGACTTTTTAACACAATCGGGCCTGTAAACCAAATACCGGCAGGAACGGTTAACTGTCCGCCTCCCTGTGAGGCCAGTGTGTCGATGGCTCTGGCAAAGGCATCGGTGCAGAGTGTTGTACCGTCTCCTATGGCGCCGAATTGAGTCAATACTACTTGTCTGTCAGGAAAAACAGGCGCATTGATTTGCGGCATGTCAAAAGGGAGTTGTCCGTATAGGGCTTTGTATTTGTACTCTTTGGATTGCGCCTGTGATGGAACCAATCCGAATAGGGATAGAATAAGGATAATAGATAAATGTTTCATATACGTATAGCTGTTTTTAAAAAGTAATTTTTTTCATCGGAATAAGTTGCACAGGCCCTAACAATCCGCTTTCCATGGGTTGCCAGTGGGAGTAATCCCCTTTTTTATAGTTTAGGGCAGCCACATTGATGTCTTTGAATTTGCGCCAGGGAATGTGCTGGCGGTCCATATCCGCTATTCGGTTGGCCGGTAAATTGGTCACCTCTATTTCCAGCAGGTTTTCTCCGGGGTGCAGGTATTGTCCTACATGGCATCGATACGGGAGTGCCCAAAGCGTACCGATTTCTTTGCCGTTGAGGCGTATCCTTGCGCTTTCCCGTACATCACCCAGTGAGAGCAGCCATTCATCAGCTTGCTCTGAAAGTTGGAAACGGATCGTATAACAAGCTGTTCCCATCGTGTTCTTTATTTGTTTGCCCGGAAGTTCGGTCCACGAGCCGAGCTTTACTTTTTCAGGGGTTCCGGTTACTTTGGGGATGCTCTCCACAAAACGGAACTCCCATTCGTTGTCCAAAGTAAGTGGTTTGTCTTGTGTCTTGTAATAATGATAAGGGGAGGCCTGTACATCGGTTCCTGTGAATGTTTTCAATAAAACCGATTCTCCGGAAGCCAGTTGCAGGTATACTTCCGTTTGTCCGTTGGTATGGCGTACGGGAATTTTTCCGTATGTCCCGTCCATAGGATTGTAAAGGAGGACCGACGCGGCTTTCACTCCTAATGGTATCCAGCCGTCTGTATCTTCCGAGGTCAGGGCGGAGATGAAATAATGAAAACCGTCTTCGTTGGCGCGCCGTATACAGCTTAGACCGAACTCTTTCCGCAATCTTTCTGCCGGGACCCCCGTCTGGGCAAGTGTCGTTTCGTAGTCCGTCCCGAAAAGGATATGGGGATGAGGCTTTTTCTGTAAGTCGGTGAGTATCCGGTTGAATGTTTCCCTTCGTTCTTTCAGTTTGCTCCAACCGGGAACATCTTCCGGATATTGATCCAAAAAGACGATGGTGGCTCCTTCATCCGCCAGTGCGACCAGTTTCTTCAAGACCTCCACCGGCATAAGCTTGGCGCCCGGAATGACCAGCGCCTTGTAACCGGCTCCTCCCGGTGTGACGATACATCCGTTTTGGCTGGTTATGTTTTCAATGAATCTGTCTGAAATGTAATCTACATCATATCCCGCCTCTTCTATCTTGTGTACGGCCTCAATAAACCGGGGAGCCCGTTTGTCCATTTTGTGGATGTCGAAAAGAAGCAATCTTCCGTCTTGTTCATGCCAGATGTCGTACAGCGGCAAATAAAGAAGGAAGTCATTGTCCGGTTGTCCGTATTGAAGGAAACTTTGGCAGCGGGTAATGTAGCGGAAAAAGGAAGGAGCGTCACGCCAGATGGAATTAGTCGGACTCATGTCCACGGAGGCATAGAATTTCCATCCGGGCCACGGATCTTCTTTAGGGGAATAGGTCGTTCCGTGGAAATACACGTGGTTGACACCGGATATGAACATCAAATCCAAATCCGGTTTGCATTGTGATAAGGAGGTGCGGAAGTGTTCCGTCAGCCAGGTGAATGTCTCGGAAGAAGTATAAGGTTTGCCTGTGATATGCGCGGCGGAAGAGGCGTACTTCAACATGGAAAGGTCGGAAAAATTAGGTCTTGTAAGCGAATCCTTGCGTAATCCCTTTATATGAAAATCCGACAGTCCGAACCCTTCACATTCCGGAATGTCCACCGTGGCGTACAGGTCTATCAGGTTGCCGGGAGAGCCGTGTGCCTGGTTACGGGTGGCCGAGCCATGGAGATGTGCCCATTCGGTCCATTGTTTGGTAAAGTTTTCCAATAACAGGTCGGATAAGGTTTCCCGATAGTCGGATATAATGCGTACTGTAGCCTCGGTCCGTTCTTTCGAGAGGAATTCCGGTAGGAATTCTTCCAGCTTATATCCGCGTAGATTCTCGAATTCGTCAAAAAAACCGGGAGTCCAGTCCGCCTTGTATACTTCGTATGAATCGTTGAAGAAATGATTGGGATAGTCGGCTCCCGCTTGTCCGAACGCCGCTTCGAACTGATGGAGGTAACGGTATACTGCCTCTTTGGAAAAATGATTCAGCACATAACCCTCTCCGCCCGGAGCCGCTCTCTTCACCTTTTGGAATGTTTTTCCGCAGAAAGCGGCAATCAGGCGCCAATCCCCTTTGGGCGCTTTCCATTCGAGCTCTCCATGATGTACCCGGGAAGTCAGATCCAGACATTTTCCTTTGTCGGAAAATGCCATCAGACGTTCCAATTTGGCATGCGCCTTTTGTTTCTCGTCATCCGTTTCTATACGTTGCCGTATGGTGGTTCCTCCTTTTATCCGGTATTCGGTAATGAGCAGCTTGCAGGCCGCGTCCTCGATGGAAGTCTTTGGCCCCCCGAATGGCCATCCTGTTCCGGTATTCATATCTATCTGCATACCGTTCTCTTGGGCCTGTTCCCGGGTGTAACGGTACATTTCCATCCAATGTCCCGATAAGAAAGGAATGTCATAGGCCTCATGATGCTGTACTCCGTAAATGGGTGTGATTTCCATGGTTCCCATTCCGGCTTGGGCATACTGTTTCAAGTTATAGGCCAGATTGATGGAGTCCACGGCGCTTCCCATCCACCACCACCTTGCGCCCGGTTTCATTTCTGTTCGGATAGCTGGCCATTCTGTCTGTTGTGCAACCAGTTGTAACGAAAAGTATAACAACATGGTGACTGCCATCATCCGATGAATGTTTTTTTTCATCTTGTGTAAACGAGATTTAGTGAAGGTTATTTTATATTGAAAGAATCTGTCCTGAACGGTACCGCCGGCAGGCCCGCTCCATTATACAGGTTCACCCTGAAGAAAGTACCGAACCCGTAACGTGCGGCGACAGGATGGGGGACTTTGGGGCTTGTCAATATGACTTTGTTTTGCTGTATGACTGCTTGGGCGGGATGGAAGATTTGGTCTTCACCGGCTATGTAGAATCCTTTGACAGGGGATTGTTCTGGAGTGGCAAGTCCTTTGTTGGCATAGTCGAATGTAAGGATGAGTTGGTTTTTCTTTACTTTCATGCTCTTGTACGCGGGTCCGGAATAAGCCACTTTCTGTCCGTACTGTTTGGCCAGTGCCCAGGCAGCCAGCCGTTCTCCGGCTTGCTGTTTCATTCGCGGGTGGATGTCTGTGGAGTCGCATGCGTCCGTTACGACTGCCATTCCTATATTTTTCAGCTTGCTGTTTTGCCAGACCTTCCATTGAGCTTCCCGAATGCCTGCAGGCTGTTTGTAGTGAGGGGCTATCTGCATGAAATAGAATGGCATGTCAGGCTGTTCCCAGCGTCTTCTCCAGTCTTTAATCAGATTGGTGAATACCTGTTCGTACTTTTCATATCGTATGGAGTTTGACTCTCCTTGATACCATATATTCCCCTTTACGGTGTATCCTAAGATAGGAGCGATCATTCCGTTCCATAGGGTGGCAGGTACTTTGGGAATATCTTTTTTACGTTTGAGGTTTTCCGGTGCAAACTGTTGGAGCACATCCTCGTAAAGAGGATTGTTTTTCATAACTTCCATGGAAGTCCATGATTCGGCATGCGTACCTCCCCACGTACTTTGTATGAGCCCGACAGGCACGTTCAGCGTTTTGTAAAGTTTTCGTCCGAAGATGAAACCGATGGCCGAAAAGTCTTTCAGATTTTCCGGATTGCAAACCACCCATTTGCCTTCGCACTCTTCTTTTTCCTTTTCAGGAGATAATTGGTGGGCTACGTGGAACAGGCGGATTTCGTTGAAAGTGGCGTCTTTCATCTCCTGTTCTTCATTGACGATGCCGGTTTTCCATTTTTCATTGGGGTTATGTGCCACCGGGAATTCCATGTTCGATTGTCCCGTACATAACCAGACTTCTCCAATGAGGATATTCTGAATCTGAATTTCATTCTCTCCTTTGATTTTCATCCATTGGCCGGTGCATGCTTTGGGAGTCTTGACCCCTATCTTCCATTTGCCGTTTGAGTCGGCCGAAGTGGTATACGTTTTATCACTCCATGAGACTGCCAGAGTTATCTTTTCCTCCGGAGACGCTTTTCCCCATACGGTCGCTTTGGTTTGTTGCTGGAGCACCATGTTATGGGAGATAATCGATGGGAGCGTCACTTTCGCATAGGATGTACCCATGTAAAGGCACATCGAAATCAGTACAAGCAATTTTATCGGTGTTTTCATAATCCTGGAATATAATATTATCATGGGGACGAAGTTAGTCTAAATCATTGTAATATCAACTGCGATTTTTGCTTTTATTCTTATGGTTTTTGCTTTAAACAAGCGTTTTTGTACGATTTTCCATGTAAATGTACGATTTTCTATGGCTACAGCAAAATGTTAGCATTAGTTTTGCCCTCAGGAATTTGATAACTATGAGACACGAGAATTTTTTAACCGACACAACAATCTCTGATACCGGATTCCGATCGGGTATTCGGAGGCGGATGAATGAATTGAAGAATCCGAATGGGAGGTTGCATCCGGAACTCCATGCGGAATATTTGATGAACGATGGGAAAGAGTACTCCTTTGGACTGGATGTGCGTCTGGTGGGTTGGCAGAAGATTTTGCCGGATACGACTTATCCGTTGAAAGAGCATCCGAAAGGTTATTCCTTTGATGTAAGGAAGGGACGTATCTTGTCGGATGAATACCTGTTGGTCTACATTACGGATGGAACCGGGAAGTTCTATGTAAAGAAAAATGAATGGGGGGGGGTAGGCGTGAAGGGAGGAACTCTGTTCTGGCTCACACCCGGTCAGTGGCATTCCTATATGCCGGACATTCAGACGGGCTGGACTGAATATTATATCGGTTTCAAAGGGGAGGAAGTCGAGAAGTTTATCCGTCATTCTTTCATGGAGGGCAAGAGCGGTGCTTTCGATATCGGTCTTAACGAGGAGCTGGTCAGTTTGTATATGCGTGCGTTAGACATCGCGCGGCTTAAAGATTCCTTTTATCAGTCTTATTTGTCAGGAATTGTTCTGCACATGTTGGGACTTGTCATGTCGCGGTTAAAGGAAAAGGTGGACTATTCTTGCAAGAACGAGCAGAAGATAGAATTGGCCAAAATTATTATGAGGGAAAAACTGGCGGCAAATCTTGATTTTAAACAATTGGCCGGTTCGTTGGATTTAAGTTATTCCTATTTCCGTAGATTGTTTAAGGATTATACAGGTATAGGCCCGGCGAGATATTTTTTCGAGTTGAAGATAGACAAAGTGAAGCAGTTGTTGCTTACTACGGACATGTCTGTAAAAGAGATCCTGTATACTCTCGGATATAATACGACGGAGAACTTTCATGTCGTCTTTAAGAAGCATACCGGCTATACTCCGATTGAATACCGCCGTATGATGCTGGAAAAGAAGAAAGTAATCGGATGAATATGTATAATAAGAGGAATTGCGCCGTGGAGATTGCGCATGCCAAATGTGCTCTCAAATCCAGAGCACCGTTCACCGTCCAAACGTTCCGCTGGACGGTGAAGTCAGATAGCTGCAAGTGCCAATGAAGTTAACTGCAAGTGCCAATGCAGTTAGCTGCATGTGCCAACGCACATAGCTGCATGGCTATGACTGATTTTACTTCACAGATTATTTGTTTATTTACTGTTTTACTTCACAGATTCTGCAATGTCTTCCTAAGAAGCTTTACAGTTTTGTTCTGTTGTCCCTAATCCGATTGCCGGATGCAAAGGTTGTGCAATACTGATTTTTTCAAAGAAGTTTGGTGGCTTCGGGAAAAAGCATTATCTTTGTGTACTGATTTTGGTACACAATATAAATTTTAAAAGTATGGCAGTCATTCAGATTACGTCAAGAGAATTTCGGGAGAAACAGGCATCCATGTTTGCGCTCGCTGACAATGGGGAACAGGTGGTAATCAGGCGCAGGGGAAAGGTCTCCTATATGCTGATCCCCGTTTACGAAGAGGATTTTGTTCTTTCTCCGGAGCTTGAAGAGAGGCTCGAAGAGGGGCGCAAGCAATACAGGGAAGGCCATGTCACGACCTGCACTACAAAGGAGGAACTTAATAAATTCTTGGAAACGCTATGAGCTTGTATAAGATTGAATTTACCCAAATAGCGATAAAAAGTTAGCTGCATATAAAAAATGCGGCTTTACCATAATGCAACCTTCCCGAAACTTCCGAGGTCAAGACTTGCCGTAGCTATACCCAACGCCTTGAATATACGGGCCATTGAAGCAAGAGTAATGCTTTTGCCTCTTTCAAACTTAGAAATTTGCGACTTCTGTACGCCTATACGCTCGCCTAATTGTTCTTGTGTAAGGTTTTGCGCTTTGCGTGCCTTACGTATGGCTGCGCCAATGAAATAGGCGTTTATGGCTTCAGCTACTTCCATTTCGTGTTTATCCCTTTCGGGAGTTCCAACCTTGCCTATAAGTTCGTCTTTCACTTCCTCTAAGGTGTAAAGTTTCATGTTTCCTAACTGTTCCATATTTTATAATTTTTTAAGTTCAAAGTATAGTTTCATTATTGCTTCCGCCCTTGCTATCTCTTTTTGCGGGGTCTTTTGGGTTTTCTTTATCATACCGTGAGTTGCCACGACCAATGCCTGCGTATCTGTGTCCCAAAAGGAAAATAGACGGTATGATATTCCGTTGTATAAAGTGCGAAACTCCCATATCTCGGATTCTCCCAACTTCTTAAATAATTCGTTGTTCCTTTCTCCGCCTGCTATCCTGTCTACATTGTACAAAATCTTATTGCGTGCTTGTGCAGGCAGGCTTTGAAGGAAGTTTTTAGCTTCCTCTAACAACAATAACTGAAACGTATGTTTATCCATGATATGTCATGTTATAACGCTGCAAATATAGCTATAAGTTTCTAAAAAACGACACAAGCAAGTTGCGTTTTTCATTAATTCTCACATCCAATGGAAGTGAATTATTGAGTATAACCATATGGCTTGTCCAATTTGTCCTTGCGACAGGTGATGCCAAGTGTCATTTCCATAAAAGCGCTATGGTAGATGAATCAAGCATGAAAATCCATATTATCAGAAGATAGAGTAAATAAATTCAATGTGGAATTATGGGATAACACAAGAAAACATTAACTTTGTGGCAAAATTACGATATGGCTATAACGATAAAGAATATCCCGGTTTTAGAAGGCGCTACGGCAGAAGATTTTGTGCGTAGTGCTGATGAGAATGCAGTAAAAGCGACGCCTCGTTTGTCAGCTTCTGCCAAGAAACGGTTGCAGAAAGTATTGGAAAAATCACGCTCTTTCCGATTCAACTGATAATGGGCGGACTTTCCTTATATGATGATTGCGTCATGCTCGCCTACAACAAGGAGGTTCGTGATAATTGTCTTCCTTTCAGTTGTGGCGTGGATGACCTTGACGATTTTTTCCTCAATGATGCCGATTTGTATGCTGAAGAACTGTTGGGGAAGACTTACTGTTGGGTTACAACGGAAGCCCCACACCGCATTGTGGCATTGTTCACTTTGTCGAATGACAGTATCAAGACCAAGCTGATGTCCTTCAATGATAAAAACCGCTTCCAGCGTAACATCGTTATACCTTTTTCGATGGTTAGAGGCAACTCTTTCCGTACATATTAGAAAAAAGTAGAAGCGGTATGCTTATCTTGTAAGTTGGAAACGTAGGAAATTAGTAGCATAATCTTTCCCGTCTGCGGCAGTTCGTCGGAATTTCCGACAAGCTGAATCTTCCCGCAGTTCTTGGCT